>JBPYDW010000148.1:0-4275 GCA_051986335.1 Vulcanimicrobiaceae bacterium
CGATGGGGCGCGATGGATTGCTGCCGCGCGCATTAGGCCGCTTGGACTCGCGCTCGGAGCCCCTCTTCACCTTGGTCGTCGTTTCCGTGCTGGTGACGATCTGCGAGCTGATCACCGGGTTTTCAAAAACGGCGGCCGACCAACTCGACATCGTCGTCAACGTCTCGGCGCTCTTCCTCGGGCTGCTCTTCTGCCTGAGCGCCGCCGCCTGCGTCCGCCACTTCCTGGGCAACCGGACGGTCGATTGGGCTGCTATCCTCATTCCCGCCGTCGGCAGCGCGGCGCTGCTGGCGGTCCTGGTGATAACCGTCTTCCTTGAAGATCGGGTTTTGCAGCTGTACGCCTTGGGCGGCGTGCTGCTGGGCATCCCGTTTGCCGCCTGGTGGACATGGCGGCTGCGCAGCGGGAAGGGGCAGGTGAAGCACCCGTACCCCCGAACAAACGGCGACGGCGCCGTAGAGGCGCCTTAACGCTACGGGGCTTTCTAGTTGAACGACAAAGAAATCGTCCTCACGGCCGAGGGCCTGGACAAGCTGCAGACTGAGCTGGATGAGCTCAAGACCGTGCACCGCCGCGAGGTCAACGACCGTATCCGCCAAGCGAAAGAATACGGCGATCTGAGCGAAAATGCCGAGTACGAAGACGCCAAGCAAGAGCAAGCTTTCATTGAAGGCCGCATCCTCAAGCTCGAGGGCATGATCCGCAATGCGCGGCTGATCAACGAGGCCGAATATTCGGGCGACGAAGTGCATTTGGGCGCGACCGTAAAGGTCAAAGATCTCAAGAACGGCGAGGGCTACGAGTTTTCGATCGTCGGCTCGGCCGAAGCCGATCCGCCCAACCATCGGATCAGCAACGAATCGCCCCTGGGGCAAGCGCTGCTCGGACACAAGAAGGGCGACACTGTCGACGTTGCCACTCCCCGCGGCGTGGTGAAGTACAAGATTGACGCCATCAAATCGGGAGCGCCGAAGAGAGCCGCAAAAAAAGCAAGTTAAAAACAGGGGCTCCTCATCTTGACAGACTCCGACGACAGAGAGGATCTCGGAAAAACCGAAGCGGCACTCGTAGCGGCCAGACGCGAACATCTGGCCGCTTTGCGTTCACGCGGCAACGATCCGTTTGCGCAGACGCGTTTCCCCGTCGACGCGACCTGTCTCGAGCTTGCCGAGAAATACGCGTCGCTGGGACCGCAAGCGCGGGCGGAGGATGCCACGTGGCATCTCGCCGGCCGAGTGATGTCCAAGCGCGCGATGGGCAAAACGGTCTTTGCCGATCTGCGCGATCGCACCGGCCGCATGCAGATTTACGCCCGCCGCGACGAGCTCGGCGAGGAGCGCTTTGCCGACTGGAGCGCGATCGAACGCGGCGACATCGTCGGCGTAGCCGGATTCGTTTTTCGCTCGAAGATGGGCGAGCTCACCTTGCACGTGCGCGATTTTGCGGTGCTGAGCAAAGCGCTCGCGCCGCTTCCCGACAAGTGGCACGGATTGCAAGACGTCGAGAAGCGCTATCGTCAGCGCTACGTCGACCTGATCGTCAATCCCGAGGTGCGCGACACCTTCATCGCTCGCAGCACGATCCTCGCCGAGATGCGCAGATTTATCGACGCGCACGGTTTCTATGAGGTCGAGACGCCGACGCTGCTGCACATCGCCGGCGGGGCGGCGGCACGGCCATTTACGACCCACGTCAACGCGCTGGACCAGATCATGCAGCTGCGCATCGCCACCGAGCTCAACCTCAAACGACTGATCGTCGGCGGCATGGAGCGCGTGTACGAACTCGGGCGTATCTTTCGCAACGAGGGCATCGACACGACGCACAACCCCGAGTTCACGATGCTCGAGCTCTACGCCGCGTATTGGAACGTCGGCGACATGATGGAGTTCAACGAAGCGCTAATCGCCCATTTGGCCGGGGTCGTTTCCGCCGGCGGCGACGCGATTCCGCACGGCGAAGGCGAGGAGCTCTCGTTCAAGCGGCCCTTCAAGAAGATGTCGTACCTCGACGGCCTATCGCAGTACGGCGGTTACGCGCGCGAACGGTTGCTCGATCCCAAAGGGGCGGCGACGATTTTGGAAGAGTTGGGATTGCCGCCTTCGCCTAGCCACGGCCACGCGCTCGACAAAATCTTCGAAGCGATCTTGGAACCGCACTTGCTGCAGCCGACGTTCGTAACGGATTATCCGGTCATCATCTCGCCGTTGGCAAAACGCAAGCCGAACGATCCGGACTTGGTCGATCGTTACGAGCTGTTCTGTGCGAGCATGGAGATCAGCAACGCGTTCACCGAGCTCAACGATCCGGACGATCAGCGCGCCCGCTTCGAAGCGGCGGTCGCCGAGCGGGCCAAGGGCGACGAAGAGATTCCGGAGCCCGACTGGGATTACGTGCGCGCCCTCGAATACGGTATGCCCCCGACCGCCGGCATTGGCATCGGGGTGGATCGGCTGGTGATGTTGCTGCTAAACAAGCCGAGCTTGCGCGACGTGCTGCTGTTTCCGTTACAGCGGCAGCACGGCTGAGGTTACCAACCGGGAGAGTGTGGCGATGGACGGACAAAAATGCGAACACGATCGGTGCAACTGCTACGTGGATCTCGGGCAAACGTATTGCAACGAACGCTGCAGGGAATCCGACCGCAGCGACGGCGATGCCGCCCCCGACGGGAAGTGCGCGTGCCGGCACGCGGACTGCCTGCACCGCTAGCAGGCCCGAGCTACCAGGCGCACGTTCCCAGAGAAATGCGAGTGAAGGTGCAACCTACGAATAGTAGCCGGGGTTTTTGGGAAACGTAACTGACCTCACGCTACATTCTTAGGAGCCATTTCCCATGGATCTAACCAGACAGTATCCGCGCAGCGTGCACGACAAAGTGCACGGACTCGTGCAAATCGGCCGGACGACCGACAAGGCCAAAGCAACTGCACACGGCAACATCGGCGAGTATCATTATAATTGCGGGATGGATCAATCCGTCTTCACCTTCCTCGGCATCGACAGCGATCAATTGCTCGACGTGGTGAAGAAGGCCAGAGGCGACGCCGAGATCGACGCGTACGTGAAAAAACTCATCGACAAGAAGTCGCCACAGGAGATCGAGGTCTGGAATCGCGAGTACGTAACGCGCAAGCCGGAGGGCGAGTCGCTGAAGGCTTTCCTCGGCCTGCGCGACGAGATAGCGCCGGATCGGAAGGACGTGACGAGCTGGCCGGACCTTTTGGATCTGGACGAGAAGCGACCGGTTCCGCACCGAGTGATGGCCTAACGACGTTACGCCTGGCCGTCGAGTACGACGGCTCGGCTTTTTGCGGATTCCAGTACCAGCCGAACCAGCGAACCATCGCCGGCGTACTGGAAGACGCGCTCTCTCGGATCTTTGCCGGCGCGGTGAAAGTCAGCGCCGCCGGACGCACCGATGCCGGGGTTCATGCGAGCGGGCAAGTCGTGAGTTTCACGACCGCCCGCTCGTCATTTCCGTTCGAGCGGCTGACGCTGGCGCTCAATAGCCTGTTGCCGGCGGACGTGACCGTGCGCGACGCGCGCGTCGTGCCGGATTCTTTTTCCGCGCGCTTTTCCGCCATCGAGCGGACCTACGTCTACGCGATCCTCAACCGCCGCGAACCGTCGGCGTTGCTGCGTAACTTTGCCTACCATGTCTGGGCGCCGATCGACTTGGACGCGGCGGGAGAAGCTGCGGCGTTTTTCCACGGGAAGCACGACTTCCGCTCGTTTTGCGCCAGCGTTCCGGAAAGCGGCAACACCGAACGAACGATTAACAGCCTCACGCTCCTGCGCACCGGCGATCTGATCCGCGTCCAGGTCAGCGCCGATGCCTACCTGCATCGCATGGTGCGAGCGATCGTCGGAAGCTTGATCGAGTGCGGGACCGGCCGTCGCAATCCGGCCTCGATCGCCGCACTGCTGGCGGCGCGTTCGCGCGCCGAGTCCGGTCTCACCGCAGCGGCCCACGGTTTATACCTTGCCGGCGTGCGTTATCGGGACGGCTACGACTCCTATTCCGAGCCGCCGATCTTCCAGCTCTAGAGCGCGCTACACGAGCGCGGCGAGCGATTCGTGCAAGGTGGCCAGTTGTTCGTCGCGCAGCGCAGCGACGACGCGGGTCGCGGTTTCATCGGCGGTGAGGCGAACGTGCGGCAACAGCGCCTCGGCGGCGCCGGTCAGCACCGCGTAGCTTACCCGCGCGTCGCGGTCGGTGCGCTCGCGGCGGATCAGCCCGATCTTCTCCAGCGGCAGAAGCGCCCGCGTCAC
>JBPYDW010000149.1:0-7489 GCA_051986335.1 Vulcanimicrobiaceae bacterium
CGCCGGTGGTGCGCGCGCAGCGGAAGCACGACGCCGATCGCGATTGCGCGCCGAGCGATCAACTGGTCTACTCGCTGGATTTCGACCGGCCCAAGTCGATCGGTCCGATGCGCTCGTTCTGGTCGAACTTCGCGCACGCGGTGCGCGCGCTGGCGTACATCTACGCGAACGGTGCCGAAGGCCTGAAGAAAGTATCGGAGTTAGCCGTGCTCAACGCCAACTACGTGCGGGTAGGTATTCGCGACGTGCTGGAGACGCCATACGACGAGATCTGCCGGCACGAGTTCGTTGCCTCGGCGCAGCAACTCAAGAAAGAGACCGGCGTACGCGCGCTCGACATCGCCAAAGCGTTGCTGGATCGCGGCTACATGGCGCCGACGATGTACTTCCCGCTAATCGTGCCGGAGTGTTTGATGATCGAGCCGACCGAGACCGAATCGAAGGAGACGCTCGACGCCTTCATCGCGGCCATCCGCGAGATCGTCGCGACCGCCAAGACAAATCCGCAGACGGTCTTGGACGCTCCTGTCAATACGGTCGTCGGTCGCGTGGATGAAACGCGCGCCGCCCGTCAACCCGACCTGCGCTGGCGCCCTCCCGCGTGAGCGAATTGCCCGCTCTTTCTTGAACGGGCGTTAGCCCGAGCATTGTCATCCTGAGCGAAGGTCGCGAATAGCGACCGCAGTCGAAGGACCGGCGAAGCGATTTGCGTTTCGAGCCCTAGTGTCCAAAGATGAATAACGTCAAGATCATTGTCGCAGAAAAAGCAAACCCCACGACAAATGAGTACCAACCGCTCCTCACAGACAGCAGGCGATCCGCCAAGTAGTCGACGGCCGCGGCAACCGACACGGCTAATACGAGCCCGGCGGAAAAGCTCCAGCCCCACGATAGCGTTAAGAGCAAGTGAGGGAAGCCCATCGCTGCCGCCAATATCGCGCCGGCAAAAAGTCCCGAGACACCCCCGGCCACGTAAGGCCGGCGATCCAGTGGTCGTTTAGATCCGGGGAGAATGCGCTTTAACGCGACCATCGTTTGCCGCGGATTCGGCATCGCGGGTTTTACGCCCCTGGCATGCACCTTAGCCCAGCCGATGTTTCGTACGCTTTCGCCGCATGCTCCAGCGAGAGCCAAAGTACATGTCAGCAACATGCGGCAGCGGCGGTTGCGCGACGTTGCGCCGGTCCTTCGACTGCGGCAACGCTTCTGCGTCGCCGCGCTCAGGATGACAACGTTATTCGCGACCTTCGCTCAGGATGACAACGTTGTTCGCGATCTTCGCTCAGGATGACAATGCTATTTGCAATCTTCGCTCAGTGACAAAGGCGGGCGGGCACCCCCTCGATTGGTTGGTTGGTCCGGTCAGCGGTCCGAGCTGAAAAACATGGCGCTCGACTGCAGGCTCTTCTTGGCTTCGAAAGCTATAATGAGAGTAATAGCAGGGCGTCGGATCGGCGCCCTTGCGGTCTCTGTAGGGTGACGAATGCGCATCAAATACGAGGTTTCGGCTGGTGGTCTCGTCCTGCGCCGGCACGAGGCCGGTTTCGATGCGTTGCTCATCGGCCGCGGCATGCCGCGGGTGTGGACGCTGCCCAAAGGTCACGTCGAGCCACGCGAAACCGCCGAACAGGCGGCGCTGCGTGAGGTGCGCGAGGAGACCGGCTGTTGGGGTGAGCTCATCACTCGCCTGAACGAGATCTCGTACTGGTTTTACGTCGGGAAATTGAAGCACCACAAAGCGGTGACGTTCTTTTTGATGCGCTACCTGTCGGGCGATACCGCCAATCACGATCACGAAGTCGACGAGGCCCGCTGGTTCGACGCGGCTGCGGCGCGCCGCGCCTTAAAGTACGTAAACGAAAAGCGGCTGGTCGATATGGCGTTGGACTTCGTAACCACAAATCCGGCGGCGTTTGGCGACCTGCCGATCGTCGCGCGAACGGTCGAACTGCAGACCTCTTGAACCCACTTCACCCCGTGCCGGACGAGCGCGCGCTTCGCGTGCAGCTCGACGTTTTCGATGGCCCACTGGATCTGCTGCTCAGCTTGATCAAGGAGCAACAGCTGGACGTTGCCACCGTGCCGCTAGCGATGGTCGCCGAACAGTATCTCGAGTACGTTCGTGTGATGGATGCGCTCGACATGGAGATCGCAGCCGAATACTTGGTGATTGCGGCCACGCTGGTCTTCCTCAAATCCCGGGCGTTGCTGCCGCCGATCCCGGTAGAATTCTTGGACGAAGAAGAGTCGCCCGAGCAGGTGGAGGAGCGACTTCGCCGCCGCCTGATCGCCTATTCGAAGTATCGCGAGCTGGGCGAGGAATTGCGCGAACGGCAGGCCGAAGCCGGCGCGTACTTTTATCGCGAGGCGGGCGATCCCAGCAGCGAGTTGCGGCAGCGATACAGCATCGACGCCGGTCACCTCGGCGAGGCCTTCGTCGCTATGTTGCGTCAGGCGCGTCCGGAAAAGCGCACCGTCGCCCGCGAGCGCGTTTCGCTGATGGCGCAGATGGACTACATCGCGCGGCGAGTAAAGGAGCGCGGGGAGGTGCTCTTTTCCGAGCTCTGCCACGAGCTGGGAATGCATCGCGACGCGATCATCGTAACCTTCTTGGCGATTCTCGAACTGATTCGGCGCAGGCGGATCGATTTCGACCAGCCCGAACCTTTCAACGATATCCGCCTATTCGCCGTAACGCGTGAACGGAGAGCATGAGCGCAGAAGATCAACTCGAGCTCGAGACTGCGGTCGAAGCCGCGATGCGGCCGATTGAGGCGCTGCTCTTCGTTGCCAGCGAGCCGCTCTCGATAAAGGCACTCGCCAAAATAACGCATGCCTCCGAGGTCGTGGTGGCGGCGGCGCTGCAGCAAATCGGCTCGCTGTATGCCGACCGGGGAATCACCGTGCGCGAGATCGGCGGCGGCTACCGCTTCGCAACTGCTCCGCTGGCCCGCGATGTTGTGGAGGCATATCTGTTGCCCCCCAAGACGTGGCTCTCGACGCCCGCGCTGGAAGCCCTGGCGATCGTTGCGCACATGCAACCGGTAACCAAGGGAGAGATCGAATCGATTCGCGGCGTCAACTCCGACAGCGTGGTAAGCACGCTCTTGGATCGCGGCCTCATCGCCGAGGACGGTCGCAAAGACGTCGTCGGGCGGCCGATGCAATACAAAACGACGCCGTTGTTCCTCGAGTCGTTCGGGCTGCGCACGCTGGAAGATCTGCCGCAGATCGAGCTGGAGCCGGGTCAACCGCTGGAACTCGACCTGCTTCCCGCCGGTTTATCCCAACCGCTTTCGGATTCGTCAAGCACGCAAGATACGAACGAGGCCTGAAGCCGATGCGTGTGGGCATGCACATGCGCGTCAGGGGCGGTTTTACCGCGGCCGTCGTTCAGGCAAAGTCACTTGGTGCGAACGCGATGCAGATCTTTTCGAGCAATTCGCGCACCTACCGGACGTCGGCAATCGATCCGGCGGCCTATGCCGACTTCGCAAAGCTGCGCGCCGCTGCCGATCTCAACCCGTGCGTGATACACACGTCGTACTTGGTGAATCTGGCCAGCACCGATCCGAAGATCCTGGAAGGTTCGATTCGCCTCGTGCGTCACGACCTGCAAGCGGCGAGCGCCGGCGAGATCGCCTACGTCAACACGCACCTGGGTTCGTACGGCGATCGCGACCGGAACGAAGGCACCGTTGCAATCTGCCGGGCACTGGAGGCGATTCTCGACAGCATTCCCGCGGGCGTCAACCTGGTGATGGAAAACTCGGCCGGTGCGGGAGCGCTGGCGGGTGGAACGTTGCCGGAGCTGGGTGCATTCGTTCGCAGCGTCGATCATCCGCAGCTCGGCGTGTGCTTGGACACCGCGCATGCCTGGGCAGCCGGCTACCGTATCAATTCGGCCGCGGGCGTCGATGCGTTTCTCGACGAGGCCGAACGCGAGATCGGATTGCAACGCATCCACCTTTTTCACTTCAACGACACGCAAGTACCGCTAGCCGCCGCCCGCGACCGTCATTGGCATATCGGCGAAGGCGAGATCGGTTTTGATGGCTTTCGCGCTCTGACCGCTCGCCCCGAGTTGCGCGAAAAGACGGCCATCCTCGAGACGCCCGGCGACGACGCCGACGATGTGCGCAACATGAACGCAATTAGGGCGATCTTGGCCGGCGCAAGCCGAACCGCGTAGTGCTGTTCTTCACCCATTTCGACGTGGATGCGTTTTACGCCAGCGTCGAGGTTCGCGACAATCCCGAATTGCGCGGCAAACCGGTGGCCGTTGCCGGCAGTAGCCGCCGCGCGGTCGTCTTGACCGCATCGTACGAGGCCAGGCCGTTCGGTGTGCGCTCGGCGATGCCACTCTACCGCGCTCGCCAGTCGTGTCCGGATTTGATCGTCGTTCTTCCGCGCATGGAAACATATCGCACGATCTCGCGCGAAATCTTTGCCATCTTTCGCGAAGCCGGCCATCCGGTCGAGGGACTCTCGATGGACGAAGCGTTCGTCGAGCTGGACGACACCGATCTTGCCTCGGCACAAACGTTCGCGCGGGACGTGCGCGCACGCGTGCGCGAGCGCACCGGGTTGACGGTTAGCGCCGGCGTCGCCGGCGGCAAGATGATCGCCAAGGTCGCATCGGATGCGTGCAAGCCCGACGGGCTGCTGGCAATCGCTCCCGGTGACGAAGCGGCGTTCTTGGCGCCGATGCCGGTCGGGCGATTGTGGGGAATCGGCCCGAAGACGCAGGCGCGCATCGAGGAGCGCGGGATTCGCACCATCGGCGACGTGGCGGCGCTCGATGCCCAATCGTTGCGGGAGATCTTTGGTTCGTGGGGCGAGCAGGTCGGCGAGCTGGCGCGCGGCATCGATCGGCGGCGCGTCGACACCGGCCGCGAGACCAAATCGATCTCGACCGAAGGCACGTTCGAGTACGACGTGGACGACGAGCGGCGCATTCTCGAAGTGCTGCGCGAACAGGCGCGCGAACTGGCGACCGAGCTCGAACGTGAAGGCTTAGCGGCGCAGACGGTTGGGGTGAAGATCAAGCTGCGCGACTTCACGATCATGGGCCGCCAGACGCATTTGGTCGAACCGACGCGCGAGGCGCGTACGATCTTCCGTGCCGCGGCGCATTGCTTCCGCCGCGCCGATCTGCGCGGTCAACCGATTCGTCTACTCGGAACTCGGGTTGCGTCGCTGAGCGAAGGCGAGTCGATCCAGGCGCGTTTGTTCTAAATCGTACAACGCTCGCCGTACTATCGAAAGAGGGACCAATAGCACATTGACATCCGCCGTTCGCAGGTGTGGAATTCGTGCATCTTCACGAGGTGTGTCGGAGGAGGCCTTAGCTATGTCGACTCAAGCGCAAAACCAAGCACAGACCGCCAAGAAGGCGTATGTTTTGAACGGCACCTTACTCGA
Organism: Vulcanimicrobiaceae bacterium; assembly: GCA_051986335.1. GTDB lineage: Bacteria > Vulcanimicrobiota > Vulcanimicrobiia > Vulcanimicrobiales > Vulcanimicrobiaceae > JBPYDW01. The sequence goes on from JBPYDW010000149.1 coordinate 5,425, forward strand.
AGCGTGCTCGTGCCGTACGCTTTGTCGCTGCTGGATCGGCGAAGATCCCGATGGCGGCGCATGCGATGCGTTCAACGCGTATCACATCGATAAAGGAGAGATCAACGGCATCGACGTGTCGGGACTAAACTACGTGCAGGTCGTCAAGATCCCCGGCAACGTGCTCACCCCCAAGAGCTGGAGACGGCTCACGTACGTGGATGCCAGCGCCACCCCGGAGCAAAAACAGGCGCTGGTCGATGCGTTTCACGGCCGTTTGGGAGGCCCGCTTGCCGATTTGAATGGCCTGATCGGCGAAGACATCGGGGTTGAGACCGTGCCGATCGACCACCGGCTGAAAGGCGGCGAAGGAACGATTGCGATCGGTGACAAGTTGCGCGCGACCATGGCGCCGTACAAGAGCGCCTACGGTACGACGACCACGCTGCGGGATAGCGTCTTCAGCACGATCGCCGGCGCGCCGGCCTACGTTTCTAAGGCGACGGAGCACGTCGTCAATATTCCCGAGCACGGCATGGTCTGGCGATTCAAGGACCGCAACGCCATTCAGGGCGACTTCCACATGGAAGCCTAACGATGGCGGTTGCCGCGACCGCCAATGCCGGCCAGCCCCACCGCCATGCCAGACTGATGGCGGCGCTGGCCGCGGCGATCGTTCTCGCCTGGATCGCCTGCATTTGGGCCGAGCAGAGCGGCACTGCAGCCCAGCTGCATCATCACGCGCTGTATGAGAGCGGACGGCCGTTTTGGCTCGCCGCATTGCTCGTACTGGGTGCGTGGCAGGTGATGACGGCGGCGATGATGCTGCCGTCGTCGCTCGGATTCATACGCATGTACGCGGCTACGGCAAAAAATGCGCCCGATTTTGTGCCGGCTCTGGTACTCTTCTTGCTCGCGTACTTTGCGGTCTGGTCGGCGTTCGGCCTCGCCGCCTTCTCGGGCGATATGCTGCTTCACCGGTGGGTGGATGCATGGCCGTGGCTGGCGCAGCATGCGAACGTCATTCTCGTCGCGACCTTTGGTCTAGCCGCGATCTACCAGTTGACGCCGCTCAAGGATGCGTGCCTGCGCGCGTGCCGTCACCCGGGGCTGCTCATGATGCGGTACTATCGGCGCGGGGCGTTGAACGGCTTGGTCATCGGCTTGCGCCACGCCACGTTCTGTCTGGGTTGCTGCTGGGCGCTGATGCTCGTCATGTTTGCGGTGGGCGTTGCCCATCTGGCATGGATGGGAGCGCTGGCGCTGATCATGTTGATTGAGAAAGGCGCACCGCGTGGAGAGCGGATCGTTATGCCGGTCGGAATCGCCTTCGCACTGCTGGCCGGCGTAGCGTTCTTCGCTCCCCACGCGCTGCCCGGACTGTAAGCGCGTTACACGTGATCGGTTGCCCACACGCCGTCGCCGGCGGCGGGGTCGCGCGCCGCTGCCAGCCACGCGCGTCCATTGGCGCTCAATGCGGCAGCCATGAAGAACGGAAGTTTGCGCCGGCGGACAGCGCCGCGCGGCAGCGCCGCCCGGGCCGGTTGGGGCGGGAGCCAGCCAACGATGCGACGCAAATCGCCGGCCGCGCTGCGCAATAGCGGTCCGGCCAACTCGGCGTCGCCACCGTCGAATCCGATTTCGTCCAGCACGTATGCGTCGTGTTTGAGCGCGCGCGCGCCGAGCACATAGGCGGCGATACCGCGCCCCCGCCGCACCACCAGGTTGCATTCCTCTTCGCCGGAATGTTCGGAGCCGTGCGCGATGCGCAAACGCACCCAGTTCCAGACGGTCGGGCTGCGTTCGAAGCTCCATGACCGGCGCGCGTCGAGCGCGGCAAAGCAGCGAGCGATTGCGGCCCAGTCGGCCGGCTTCACCCGCTCCACCGCGATGCGTTTGGACGGCAAGGCGTCGGCGCGCAGCGAGATCGCCCGCGACGGCAGCTCGGCAAAGCCGATTTCTTCGTAAAACTGTGGGCGGATGTCGCTGAACAGGTAGGCAACGTCGATACCCTGGGCGCGCCACGCGTCGAGCGCGGCGGCGAGCATAGCGCTGGCGTAGCCACGCCCGCGAAAGTCCGGCAATG
>JBPYDW010000150.1:0-11433 GCA_051986335.1 Vulcanimicrobiaceae bacterium
CGAAGCTCACCACGATGTACTTGGTGTCGTCATCCTGCCCGATTACGATGCCGGTGCCGCCGAAGTCCGTTCCGTCGAGCCCTTGATTCAGTGCCGCGTACTCTTTCGGTGACAAAAAGACCGTGTAGCGATCGTGCACCGAGTCGAGCATGCCGGAGATCGCGATATGTGAGAACAGGTGCTCGTCGATCTTGCTGCCGCCGATTTGGTAGGCTGCCTCGACTTCGTGCGCTACTGCGGCACCGTCGAGCGTGGCGCGTCCGGTTGCGTAGATCTTGGGCAGCGCCGCCTTGGCGAAGCCGTCCTTGTGCAACGCGGTAAGCAGTTCGTTGCGGGCACCGTCGAGGATGGTTTGAGCGTCGGTCTTGCGGTAAAACTGCTCGGTGAGCAGCTGATACGACGCGCTGATCTCTTGAGCATCGAGCGGTGCGATACCGCTTGAAGCCAGCGATGCCGCCGGTACTTGGGTGACAATAAGGATAAGCGCACCGGTGATGGCCGCTGCAATGGTTCGCTTCATGATGCTCCTACTGGACGCCGCGAGCCAATTCGGCTTTGGCGGCCGCCAGTTGTTTATCGGCGGGTGTGTCGATCAGGCTGGGGTTGGTGGCGTCTTGCTGCACGAAGAGATCGGGCGTGATGCCGCGATGCTGGATGTCGCGTCCGAGCGGCGTCACGTAACGCTCGGTGGTAATCTTGAGGGCTCCCTGATCGGGCATCGGATAGATCGTTTGCACGACGCCCTTTCCAAACGTTTTCGTTCCAATGATCGTTCCGACCCGGTAGTCCTGAATCGCACCGGCCGTAATCTCCGAGGCACTGGCCGTGTACTTGTTGACCAGCACGACCAGCGGTCGCAGACCGGTGATATTTTCGGAGGTTAGGGCCGCCTGGTCTTTGCGTGTGCCCTCTCGATCCAACGTGCTCACGATCGTTCCCGACGGAATGAACAGGCTGGAAATGTGTACCGCCGCATCTACCAGGCCACCGCCGTTGTCGCGCAGGTCGAGGATGTAGCCCTTCACGCCGTGCGCCTTACCGTCGAGCAGTGCGTCGCGGACCTCTTGTGCCGACGTCTGTCCGAAGTCGGCAAGGCGAATGTACTCGTAGCCGTTTTCCCGCTTGGCGACGACGCTGGGCACGTGAATGATCTGACGAACGATCGCGAATTGATGATGCTCCTTCGGCGTTTTGTAGGGATACGTCGACAGATGAACGGTGGTGCCGGTCGCACCCCGGATCAGTTGCTCGACGGTGTCGAGCGACAAGCCCTTGACCGGCCTATCGTCGACGGTGACCACGATCTCGCCGGGCTTCATCCCCGCGGCGGCAGCGGGCAAACCTTGGATCGGCTGAACGATCACGCGTCCGTCCTTGAGCTGATAGATGTACACGCCGATGCCGCCGAAGTTACCGCCGTCGAGCGACTCGTTGAGCGATTTGATGTCGCGGGGCGAAAGATACTCGGTGTAGGGATCCCCGGGCATCGTCGTCAAGCCGACGAGTGCTGCTTCGGTAAGCTCGGCGCTACCGGCGGCACCCAGCTTGGCGCTGTAGTGCTGCTGCGCATATTCAAGCGTTGCCGCACCGGCCGAAACGTCGCCGTCGGGATCGGCGTTGTCGCCCGTTTGCGGGATCGTGGCGTTGCTAACGTGCTTGACCTTCAAGAAACTCAACAAGGCCTTGCGCTCGCCGTCGAGGAGCTGCTGCGGATTTACCGGGCGGTAATAGACCTGTTCGATCTGCCGCATCGTGATATCGACGAGCCGGCTCCCGTCATCGGCGTCGTTCAAAACGTCGTCGAGCCCGCCGGTCATGGCGACCTGCAGGCCCGGAGTGAATAACCGCTGCGCTGCGTTCGCAAACGGATCGGCGGCCCGTTCGCCGCTACGATAGCCGATGTACAGCGCTCCGCTGCTCGCGACCACGATGACGATGAGCGCCGCAAGCAGCGCGCGGAGTTGGACGGTCATAATCCCTCGTTCATACCCAGGTTAATACGGAAGACCTTGGATTGGGTCCAGATGGTTCCCGGCCCTATGTTTCCAGCAAAGTCTTAATGCCTGCCCAGACGCAAGGGGGACCGGCCTACGGAGGGCGCGGTTAGTGCAGCCAGGGCGAGGGGTCGATCGGCTTGCCGTCCTTGCGGACTTCGAAATGGAGATGTGGGCCGGTCGATGCGCCGGTATTTCCGGATGCGGCAATCGGGTCGCCTCGATTGACGTGCTGGCCGACGCTTACGTAGATGACGGAGAGATGGCCGTAGCCCGTTGAGATGCCACCGCCGTGATCGATGAGCACGTAGTTCCCGTAGCCACCGTACCACTGTGCCATCAAAACGGTACCGTCGGCGGCGGCGCGAACCGTCGTGCCGGTGTTGACGCCGATATCCAGGCCGGGGTGAAAGTCGGGGGCACCGCCGAACGGGTTGCGGCGCCAGCCGAACGGCGAGGTGATGGGACCGTTCACCGGCCAATCGAGCGCGCCGGGCGCGCCGCTTCCGCCTGGTGGAATGACACCGGCAATGCCGGCCGCGCGGCGCGCGGCCGCCAAACGTTCCGCCTCTTCGCGCTGCAGTTCCACGATGAGCCGCTCGAGGCTCGCTTCTTCCGCAGCCGTCAGATCTTCCAATTGCGCGACCTGCACCGCGGTGCCGCGTCGCTGCGCGTCGGCAACCGCAACGAGATTCGATCGTTCGGCGGCAAGGCCAGCCAGCTGTGACCGCGCCTGATCTTGCGCTTGCTCTTGGGATTGCAACTGCACCCGGGTCGCTTCGAGCGCGGCCTGCACCGATGCCACACGTTGCGCGGCGGCTTTGCGTTCCCGCAACGCGCGTTCGTTGGAAGCGATCAATAAGCGCAGATCTTCCCAGCGCTCGACGAACTCGCTGAAGGAGCGCGCCGACAAAAGCACGTTGAGGTAGTCGATGTTCCCGTTTTCGTAGATCGAGACCAGCCGCGTCTTGAAGGTTGCGTCGTGCAATGCCAACGATTTTTGTGCCGCCGCCAGCTGCACGCCGTTCCAATCGAGTTTGCGCTGCGTCGAGCTTACCGAAGTACCAAGGGCGGCTAGCCGCCCATTTACTACCGAGATCGCCGCATTGGTTTGCGCGAGCTGACCGCGCAGGTCGCTGACGCGGGTGGTCGCGGTGCTCAGCTCCAGCCGTTTCTCGTGAAGTTGCTGGGCGAGTTGAGCGGCTTTCTCGCGCTCGGCGCGTATGCGCTGCGACAGGGTCGATCCGGCGGATGCCGCCGTTGCGGTGAGGACGAGGGCAAGGCATGCAGCGAGCCAGCGTTTCACGAGCGGCGCTTCTCCTTAACATAGACGGAACCACGACGATGACGCGATTTCGCGAGGCCCTTGAGTTCGGCCGCGGCTTCGCCGATCTGCGCATAGTTGAGAAACGGTCGCTTCTCGTTGGAGATGATGGCGATGGAAAGCGCCATCATCGGAAATCGTTTTACCGCGCCGCGCCGGTCGCGCGTCTCGATGTAGCCTTGCTTGAGGTCCTGCGGACTGTAGAGCGCGCGGATGGCCGGATCGAACGCGGCGATGATCGCTTGCGCGATCACTTCGGCGAGCTCCGGTACGGTCGCTACCACGAAATCGTCGCCGCCGATGTGGCCGACGAAGTCGTCGTGCGTGCCCAGCCGGTGCACCACGTCGGTAGCGATCCGGGCGACGAGCTTGATCGCCTCATCCCCGTTGGTAAAGCCGTAGACGTCGTTGAACGCTTTGAATGAATCCAGATCCAAGTACAAGACGGCAAACGGTGCGCCCGACTCGAGCCGCGCGCGCAGCTTGGATTCGATGAGCAGATTACCTGGCAGACGCGTCAGGGGCGAGAGCGATGCATCCACCTGGACGCGGCGAATCTTGGCCCGGACCCGCGCCAGCAGCTCCTCGGGACCAAACGGTTTGGTGATGTAGTCGTCGGCGCCGGCGGTGAAGCCGGAGAGCTTGTCTTCGGTATCGCTCATCGCGGTGACCATGATGATCGGTACCAACGAAACCTTGGGGTCGGGGTGATCGCGAATCGTCCGCGCGAGCTCGTAGCCGTTCATCTGCGGCATCATCACGTCGAGCAACACCAAGTCGACCGGCTGTTTACGCAGGTGGTCCAATGCCTCCTCACCGCCCGACGCGCTCACCACGTCGAAGCCTTCCAACTCGAGATTCGTCGCGATGATGGTGCGAAGGTTGTTGTCGTCGTCAACGACCAGCACCCGATGCTGGCGCTCTCCCTCGAACGTGCTCACCGCCACACCTCGTCCGCTAGGTGTGCAGGTGTCGCCTGACCGATATCCAGGATGCAATGACTCCTACGGCGGCGCCGACCAGGATCAGTTCGAGCACGAACGGCAGCAGCGGCAGCGTCGTTGCGCGCAGCGAGACCCACGGCAACGCCGTAACCAGGCGCGGCCACAGCGTCGCCTTGGCGACCGCAAGGACGCCGAGCGCCACCAGTGCCCCCAGGACGCCGTCGAGCAAACCTTCGCAGATAAACGGCATGTGAATGTAGGTGTTGGTCGCGCCGACCAGTTGCATGATTGCGATTTCGCGCCGGCGAGCGAACACCGTCAAACGGATAGTGTTGGAGATGATGATGCCGGCCACAACGACGAACAGGACGATGACGCCGAGGCCTACCTGCCGCAACACGCCGCCGAGCTGCAACAACCGCACCACCACGGCCTGCCCGTAAACGACCCGAGCGACTCCGGGCATCTTTCCGATCGCGCGCGCGACCGCCGGCAACTTCGCCGGATCCTTGACCCGGACGCGCAGCTTGTCCGGAAGCGGATTTTCGGTAAGCAACGACGTGTCGATCACGCCGTTGGTGCGTGCGCGCAACTCGGCCAAGCCTTGTTTCTTCGGAATGAACTGCACCGAGAGGACGCGCGGATCGCGCCGCAGCGCCGCCCGCACGGCGTCGATTTGCGCGACGGTTGCGTCGCTCGAAAAGTAAGCCGAACATTCGAGTTGATCGAGCAATTCGCTGCCGAGCTGGGTGAGCGTTGCGCGCGCAAAGAGGAAGGCGCCTAAAAGAACGATGGTAACTGCGACGGTGCCGATTGCAGTGGCCTGCATGCCGGCGTTGCGGGTGAAGTTGCGAAAGACTTCACCCAGAAAAAACTTGGCTTTGCCCCAATCCAAGGTAGTAGAATCCTCGCTCTTCGTCGGTAACGATTCGACCGTCATCCAAGCGCACGACGCGGCGGCGCATGCGGTCGACGACCGCCTGGTTGTGGGTGGCGACCATCACGGTCGTGCCCTTTAAATTGATGCGCAGCAGCAGCTCCATGATCTCGGTTGAGTTCGACGGATCGAGATTGCCGGTGGGCTCGTCGCACAGCAATAGCTTGGGATTGTTGATCAGCGCCCGGGCGATTGCGGTGCGCTGCTGCTCGCCGCCGGAAAGCTCGCCCGGATAGACGCGGCTCTTGTGGGCGAGGCCAACCAAATCCAGCGCCCGCGGAACCTGCCGCAAGATGTCTCTGGTGTGCGCACCGGTAACCTGCATGGCAAACGCAATGTTCTCCCATACGGTCTTGTCGCCGAGCAGTTTGAAATCCTGAAACACGACGCCGACGTGCCGGCGCAGCGCGGGCACGCGGCTGCGCTTGAGGCGGTCGACGCGTATGCCGTCGACGATAATTTCACCGCGTGTCGGCATCACTTCGCGGTAGAGCGCACGCAACAGGCTCGTCTTTCCGGTTCCAGAGTGGCCGACCAGAAAAACGAATTCGCCCTTGTTGACTTCTAAACTGACATCGTCGAGAGCGCGCGTGCCATTAGGGTACGCCAGCGTTACGTTGCGCAGCGATATCATCGTTGCAGAAGGGGTTTTCCGATTACGGGGGCCTATACCTTCGCCCTATGGACTTCGATCCGACCGACGAACAGAGGGCCATCGGCGATCTCGCCCGCGAGTTTGCTCAAAACGAGGTTCGTCCTCGTGCAGAGCAGATGGATCGTGAGGAAGCGTTTCCATACGATCTCGTCTCGAAGATGGCTGAACTGGGCTTTTTGGGACTCCCGTTTCCTGAGAAGTATGGTGGCGCCGGTTCAGATACGGTGAGCTATGCGCTCGCGGTGATGGAACTGGCCCGCGTGGACGCATCGACGGCCATCACGCTGGCGGCGCACGTCTCGCTCGGCGCAACGCCCTTCTACCTCTTCGGCACCGAGGCGCAAAAACAGAAGTACTTGGTGCCGCTCGCACAGGGAACGATGCTGTGGGGGTTTGGCCTGACCGAACCTGAGGCGGGCAGCGATGCCGGCAATTGTCAAACGAAGGCTGAACTTCGCAACGGGCGGTGGGTGATCAACGGCACCAAAGCGTTCATCACCAACTCCGGCACGACGATCACCGGGGGCACGACCATCACGGCGGTGACCGGAAAGCGCCCCGACGGAAAGTCCGAGATCTCGAACGTTATCGTCCCGCAAGACACCCCCGGCTTCGTGCGCAGCAAGAAATATAAGAAGATGGGCTGGCGCGCCTCGGATACGCGCGAATTAGCGTTCACCGATGCCTCCGTCCCGGAGGAGAACCTGCTGGGCCAGCGCGGTGAAGGCCTCAGCCAGTTTTTGTCCGTGCTCGACGGCGGCCGCATCTCGGTCGCCGCGCTTTCGGTGGGTCTGGCCATGGGTGCCTACGACGAGGCACTGGCCTATGCCAAGGAGCGGCGGGCCTTCGGCCGGCCGATAAGCGCGTTTCAGAGCATTCAGTTCAAGCTGGTCGACATGTTGTGCCAAATCGAGCACGCGAAACTCATGGTCTTAAAGGCGGCTTGGGACAAGGACAACGATCGCGATTTCGTGCGCAGCGCCAGCATCGCGAAGCTCTTCTCCGGCGAGCTCTCCCATCGCGTCGTAAATGAAGCGCTGCAAATTCACGGCGGATACGGGTTCATGGAAGAGTACCCCATCTCGCGCATGTACCGCGATCAAAAGATCAACGAAATCGGCGAGGGGACCAATGAGATCCAGCGCGTCGTCTTGGCGCGGCTGATGGGTCTGTGACGACGGCGCCAGACGCGAACTAAGCGCTCGCTTCCAGGCGGCGCCGTCGCACATGGGAACGACGGCGCCTACAAGAAGATTGCCGTCCGCTTTCGGCCCAACCGGACGGGGTGATGACACCATGCCGGATATCAATTTACTAACGCACATTAGAGCACCGCGCGAGCGCGCCTATCGCATCATTTGCTCACCCGCCGGGATTCGGATGTGGTGGGCAGTCGACGTCGATCAAAAGGACGACGAGCTGCTGCTCGGCTTCGACCACGGTTCCGTGCGCTTGCGCATGCGGACGGTGGATGCACGGTCGCCGGAGCTGCTGGAATGGGAGTGTATCGGCGATCAGGACGAATGGTCGGGAACGCGACTGACCTGGAGCCTGCGCACGGTTGCGCCGGCGGAAACCTGGTTGCGCTTTACGCACGCCAATTGGAAATCGGCGACCGACTATATGGCGCGCTGCGGGTACACCTGGGTGAAGGTACTCGATCGGCTGGCAGCGGCAGCGCGCAGCGGCGATCCCTACCCGTACTTTACGGAGTAGCGCGCAACTCCGGACAGTCCAACGGCCCGGAGTAGATCGTCTGCACCCGACCGTTCGTCACGATGCCCACGGTCAGGTGCGAACCGGCTCGCGTTTGGGTCGCATCGGCGAGCGCCGAGATGTCTGCCTTGGGTCCATGAAGTTTGAACGACTCGTGCGTCGTGTCGGCCCCTTTTGCGCTGGTCGACGAGAACGTTTCCAGGCTGCGCTCCTGTAGAGGCGTTCCGGCGAGGCGTTCGGCCAGCTTGCTGCGCTGGATCGTTGCAACCGCGCACACGTGAATCGGCATGCGCCGCGCCTGATTGAGCACGGAGATGACGGAAAGTCCTACCACGGCCAGGACGAGTATGGTGAGCGCGATACCGACTAAGACCAGGACCGGCAGCCAACGCGGGAGGCTGGTCGCCTCGTTTGCCATGCGAGTTGATTCGGATGTAGGATGGGTAAGCCTTGAACCTTCGCAAGGAGTACCATCCGATGATTCGTCGTCTCACCTTTGCCGCGATCCTGGTCGCGGGCGCGATGACCGCTTCGGCATCGGCCGCGCTCAACGTCGGAACGAAAGCGCCGGCCTTCTCGCTGCAGGCCTCGCTGGGCGGAAATGTCTACACGTTCAACTTGGCCGATGCGCTCAAGCAGGGTCCGGTCGTTCTCTACTTCTATCCGGCGGCATTTACCAAGGGCTGCACGATCGAAGCCCACGACTTTGCCGACGCAATCGATAAGTACAAGGCGTTGGGCGCAACGGTGATCGGCGTCTCGCACGATCCAATCGACAAGTTGCAGAAGTTCTCGACGTCCGAGTGCCGCAGCAAGTTTCCAGTCGCGGCCGACACCGACGAAACCGTGATCAAGGCATACGATGCCGTTCTTCCTCAGAACCCGGGGTATGCTAACCGCACGTCGTACGTGATCGCTCCCGACGGTACGATCCTCTATACGTACACCGACCTCGATCCGGACAAGCACGTCGCCAACACGCTATCGGCCCTGCAAGCCTGGAAGAGCGCTCAAAAATAGGCGGCGATCTCGGGGGAGCAGGGTAGCGCGGTAAGGCGGGGAGCGGCCGACCGGCTGCGAAGCTCCAGGTTGTGCCGCAGTTCGAACAGCTCGCGACGCTCGGGTCGGTGCTCATTGCGCTTGCGACGGTCGTACTCACGACGGTCATGCTGTCGCGTCAGGTGCGGCAGATGGAGCACGAGCGCAACGCGGTCGCCATCCTTCAGGCCATCGACCGCTTGACGTCGGCGCAGATCGTTCATGTGTTCACGACGCTGCGCGGCGTCGAAGAGCGCTATCCAACCGACATCGAGCTGGCTGCGACGTTCGAAGGCTCGAGCGATGATGAAGCGCTCGGTATCGTCGGTCAATACGTGGAAACGATCGCGTGCCTCGCGCGGCGCGGCGTGGTGGACCCTTCGCTCATCGTCGATGCCGTCGGCTACATGCTGCGCCGGCGCTGGGCGATCATTCGTGAGTTTGTGTACCATTTGCGTGCCTACAACCGGAACGAGTTCTTGTTTGAGAACTTTGAATGGCTGGCGCGCTACAGCGCGTGGTGGAAGGATACTCCGCGTCCGCCCGGAGCGGTCAACTATCGCGAGGACCAGTTTGCTCCGTCGTTGGACGCCGAGTTCGCGAAATTGGCGTCCGACGTCTAGCGACGGCCTAGGCTAATCGCTCGGAATCGCCGCCGGTCGGAAAGAGCGACTGCGAGCGCGGCACGCGCGCCGGTTTCGTCCCAGCGTCGAGCGCCGTTATTGGCCGCGGTGCCGTGTCGATCGCGCCGATTTCGGGAAGCTCGGCGTCCGGCAGAGCTGCCTCATCTTTGAGCTTGCGGCCCTGCGGAAGCAGACGCGTTTCGTACGACCCGACCGCGGTGTTAAAACTCTCGACCGATTTTTCCAGTGATCTGCGCAGTGCCAGCAAGTGCTCGGCAAAGCGTGCTGCCCGATCGTACAGCTCGCGACCGATGGCGGCGATGCGCTTAGCGTTCTCCTCTTGGTGCACCGCTTGCCAGCCCATCGCAAAGGATCGCAGCAGGCTGATCAGCGCCAACGGCCCGGTGACCAGCACGCCCTTGTCGAGTGCGTACTCGATCAGCAGCGGATTCTCGTTGCAGGCGGCGCTCAAGAACGATTCGCCGGGCACGAACATGATGACGAAGTCGGCCGAGCCCTCGGCGCTGGCATAGTTGCGACGGGCCAGCGAATCGACGTGATCCTGCAGCGCTTTGGCGTGCCGGCGAACGAGATCGCGCCGCACGTCGTCGTCGGCCGCGTCGAGCGCGGCCTGCATCGAATCTACCGGCGTTTTCGCGTCGACGAAGACGCGTTTGTTGCCGGGCAGATTGATGGTCATGTCCGGACGGCCGCGCCCGGTGTCGATGGCAATGGTTTGCTGTTCGGCAAAGTCGCAGTGCGGCTCCATGCCGGCGCGTACGACGACGTTGCGCAGTTGCATCTCGCCCCACTTGCCGCGGGTCGCCGGATTGCGCAACGCCGTAACCAGCGACGACGTTTGGTTTGTGAGTGCCGCGGCTGCCGTTTCCAAACGCTCGGTTCGCGAGACCAGGCCGGCAATTTGTTCGCGGAGGCTGCCGGCATCTCGCGAGCGGCCGGCTTCGATTTCGCCGATCAAACGGTTGAAGGCGGTAAGCTGGTCGCTCATCGGCTTGACCAAGTCGCCGACGCGCTCGCCGGCGCGCGCAGCGGTGGCGTCGCGTAACTCGTTTTTGGCCCGCTCGATCAGTGCGGTGAGCGCGTTTTCTTGCGCTTGCGAAGTGGCTTCGAGCTTGGCCTGCGTCGCCGCGAGTTCTTTTTCGGCGTGCGCGGCGCGGGCGCGAAGTGCGTTCAGGCGCCGCTCCCCGACCACCCAAGCGGCGGCGGCGCCGATGAGTAACGCGACCAGTGCCAGCAGCAGTGCGTCCATCAGCGTCGTCACCCTAACTCAACGTGCCATGGAAAAATGCGAGCGTTCGTTGCCAGGCGTCGGCAGCGGCGGACGGCACGTACGAGGCGCGCTGATCGTCGAAAAACGCGTGACCCGCCTCGGGATACACTTTCACGTCGTGCGGCGGCTTCAAGGCATTGAAAAACGCCAGAACCGCTGCTGCCGGGATCGATGTGTCGCGCCCGCCGTAGCTGCCGCAAACGGGCATCCCTACCGAGGCGGGATCGATGCCTTCGACGGCGCCGTAGAACGGCGCCGCGCAGTTGAAAACCCCGGCGTTGTCGATCGTCTGTTGTAGAACGATGTGACCGCCCATGCAAAAACCGGTTATGGCCATCTTCGTCTGCGGAAACGTACGGCTCAGGTCGACAGCGGTCGCTTTGATGTCGCCGCCATACTGCGCACGAGTCAGTTGTTTGGCGAACGGTCGAAAAACGCTGACGTCGGTGACGCCGTCGCCGGATGGCGCGCCAAAACGCGAGAACAGGTCGGGTGCGCTGGCGGCGTAGCCCGACTTAGCGTACCTGCGTACGACGTCGCGAATCGAGGTGTCGACGCCCCAGATGTGCTGGATGACGACGACGCTCGGCGTCTTGGCACCGGTATCGCGCGGGTGCGCCCAATATGCGCGAATGACCGCGTCGCCGCTCTCGACGTTTCCCCAACCGCAATGAATTGCCGGGTCGTCTTCCGATACCAGGGGAGGATGCGACTTTCCCAGCGTGTCATCGGCGATGGCGTGCGCGGTCTGTACGGCTGCAGCCGCCGCGGCGGCGGAGACTCCAACGAACGTACGTCGCGAAACGTTTGGGTCGGTAGACGCAGTGGGGTCGATGGTTTCGCTCACAAAGATCCCTCGTTGCCGTCATCTTTGACCTCGCGCGTCGCCCGACCTCGCTTCGCGCGACGCG
>JBPYDW010000151.1:0-3292 GCA_051986335.1 Vulcanimicrobiaceae bacterium
TCCAGCGATGACAACGTGCTCGTCTATGCCGCCGGCTCTACCTCGCCAACCAACACGCTCAACGATCCGAACAAGTTTCCCGCCGACGTCGCGATCGCTTCCGATGGTACGGTGTACGTCGCGAACGGGGACGGACCGATCGGCGCCTCGGGCAACGTCGTAGTTTATTCGCCCGGCTCGACTAACCCAACGCAAACGTTGTCCGACGCGCACTTTTTCCACGTGAGCGGCGTGGCACTCGACAAGAGCGGCAACCTCTTCGTGACGTGTAACGCGGGGCAAGGTATCAATAGCGGGACGGTCGTCGAATTTAAGGCCGGCTCGACGAAAGGCATCGACACGCATATCGTTCTCGGGTACGCGGGCGGCGTGGGACTCGATGGCGCGGGCCACTTGCTCGCCGTCGACGAAGAGGTCCCCAGCCTCAACGTCTATACCGTGGGTAACCGCAAACCGCTTCACAAGCTGAAGCTGCCGGGAACGTCGGAGTACTTCTCGTTTAACAAGGACTCCAAGATGCTCTTCGTTGCCGATTTCGGTTTGGGAGAGATCGACGTTTTCCGTTATACGCCGAGTGCCTTGACTCAGGTGAACAAAATTACAAACGGGATCGCTGCTTCGAAGGACAACTTCGGAATCGCAACGACACCGGCTCAGCAACTTTAGCGAAGAGAACGCCCGCGAACCAGCAACGTCAGGGATGGGTTGCGCTGGTCGGTGGAGCGCTGTTGACCGCGCTGATCGCCGCCGTTTGGATTTGGATCGATCGGCTCCTCGGCAACGATGCGCAGCGAGACGCCGGCACCGCTCTCTACCTTGGAAAGCTGAACGTGGCGCTGGGGCTCTTTCTTATTTCCGGAATTCTCGGCGTCGCAAACGGGGCGACGATGGTGTACTCCGGGCGGCGCAACTGGCCGCTGATCGCCGGAGTGGTAGTCGCCTTCGCTGCGGGACTCTTCGTCGCGATCAGCGCATCGAGCGGGTATCGGCCGCCCTAGAAACCACGCGCGTGTAATCCGTCGTCCAGTTGGTCTCCCACGTCTTGCCGTCGTCCGCCGAAAACGCTTGTTCGTAGTGCGGGTTTCCGTTGCGTAGCTCCCAGCGGTAGCGCACGACAATCGGCTTGCCGTCAAATGTGTCCGGCGCGAAAAACTCGCCAACGCCGTCTTTATCGAACCGCCCGACCTGCGGAAGACCTTGCGCCAGCCCGTTCTTTTGAGTTCCCCAATAAAGCAACCACTGACGGCTCGCTGTGAGATATAGACGCAGGGTTACGCCACGGATATATTGCGCCGGGCATCGTATGTCGCCGTCTTCGAGATCTCCGGCTCCACCCCAAAACGCAGTGACGACTGAAGTCCCGTCGCACGCGTACCACTCATGATCTCTCGCGAGAGGGTGCCGTAACCGCATGTAATGCGTCTTCCAGGTCCCGAGCAGAAAGTCAAAACCGTTGCTGCCTTCTGCCGGGTCGGCCGCGTTCCATACACCTCGGGTAGATGACGAAACCCGCTGGTAGTCGGTCGTCCAATTCACCTCCCACGTCTTTCCGTGATCGGTGGAGTAGGCTTGTTCGAAATGCGGATTCCCGTTGATCTTCGTCCATTGGAAGCGGTTGATGACCGGCGTGCCGTGCCAACTGTCGTAGGCGTAAAACCGGCCAACGCCGTTTGCGTCGAAATGCCCGACCTGCTGCGGCGGCGCCACGGCTAACTCTCGCGTGGCCCACCATATACTCCACTGGTGCGTTCGCTCGTCGTAGAAACGCAGTGCCAAGCCTCCGATGTAGCGATCTGGACACTTTAGATCGCCGTCTTCGAGGTTGCCGCCGCCATTCCAAAACGGACGGGTCATCGACGTGCCGTAGCAATCGTACCAGTCGTGGCTGCCCGCTAGGCGCTTGCGCAGAATCCGGTAGTGCGTTCGCCACGTCCCGAATTCGAAGTTGAAGTCGTTGCGTCCGTCGCGGGTCGTCGGGCTCACGGGATAGGTAGAGGCTGGTATAGCCGCTGGGAGCGGCGTAGGCGTCGGCGCCAGGCCGGTGAGGGCTGCAACAGCGCAAGCCGCGTGAAGCGATTGCGTAAGGTTCTTCATGAGCCGATTTTACGGGAGGATTGGCGCTTCGTAACGTGCCAATTCGAACGGAGATGAAGGAGCCAATCAGCCTCGAACCGCTCTTCCCGGATCGTTCGTCGGCCGAGCCGCTTCAGGCACAGCTCATCCGGAGTCTGCGAACGGCGATTAAGAGCGGTCTCTTCCCGCCGGCGTCGCGGCTGCTGCCGAGCCGCGAGCTCGCCAAGCGCCTCGCTCTCTCGCGCAATACCGTAACCTCCGCATTCGACCAATTGATTGCCGAAGGCTATCTCGAGGCGCGCATCGGCGCCGGTACGTTCGTCGCGGCCTCGCTTCAAACGCAGCCTCGGCGCAAGGCCTCGCCGTCACGTGAGTTGCCAAGCGCGCCCCGCGATCTTATGACCGTCAGGGAGCGGCTCGACGCAGTCGGTTCCTCACTCGGGCCGCTGCGCGTGGGGGCACCGGATTTCTCGGCGTTTCCTATTCGTGCCTGGCGGCGCTTGCAGCGCGAAAACACCTTGGTCGGCGCCGATCTAGATTACGGCCAATCCTCCGGCCTGTTGGAACTGCGTCAAGCGATCTCGCGACACATCGCGCAGTTCCGCGGCGTCGTCGCCGAGCCCGATCAAATCGTCGTCGTCGAGGGCACCCAAGCCGCCTTGCACCTCATCGCTTTCACCTTGATGCGGCGCGGCGATAACGTAGTCATCGAGGATCCTTGCTATCAGCTTGCGCGAGCGATATTCGCGGCTCACGGTCTCGTTCTGCATGGCGTTAAGGTCGACGACCTAGGCGTACGGACGAGTGAGCTGCCGCCACAAGCCGCACTTGCCTACGTTACGCCGTCGCATCAGTTTCCGCTCGGTGGCGCGATGCCGCTACTTCGACGCACTGAACTGCTGGCGTGGGCCCGCGATGCGAGCGCCTACATCATCGAAGACGACTACGACAGCGAGTTCGACGCGCACCCCCTTCCCTCGCTGCAAAGCCTCGACCGTGGAGACCGGGTAATATACGTAGGTACACTGAGCAAAACGCTCGCTCCCGGATTGCGTTTAGGCTACGTCGTCGCGCCGCGACATCTCGCGCCGACGTTCCGTTTCGCGCGAGCGATTAGCAGTCTCGGCGCATCGGGACACCTGCAAAAGACCATCGCCGAATTCATCTTACAAGGCTACTTCGGCCGGCACGTGCGGCGCATGACCGCGATATATGCGCG
>JBPYDW010000152.1:0-5386 GCA_051986335.1 Vulcanimicrobiaceae bacterium
ACACGCAGGCAAAACCATATTCGATCGACGCCAACCTGTGGGGACGTTCGATCGAAGCCGGCGTGCTGGAAGATCCGTGGAACGCGCCGCCCGAGGATGCATTCGCCTGGACCGCGCCGCCGGACAAACGCCCGAGTCAAGCGGAAGAGATCGTCATCGCTTTCGAAGCGGGCGAGCCGTCCTGGAACGCGTTGCGCGGCGCGTCGCTCGTTCGGCAACTCAACGCCGCGGCCGGTGCGCACGGTTTCGGACGAATCGACCTGATCGAGGATCGCGTGGTCGGCATGAAATCGCGCGAAGTCTACGAGTGCCCGGGATCGCTGACCCTGCTCGCCGCACATCAGGCGCTGGAACGCCTCGTTCTCACGCGCGACGAACTGCGTTTCAAGTCGTCGTGCGACCAACGCTACGCCGAGCTGGTATACGACGGCTTGTGGAGCTCACCGCTGCGCGACGCGCTCGATGCCTTCAACGCGGCGAGCGCGCCGCGAGTGACCGGAACCGTTCGCATGCGCTTGGGCCAGGGTCTGGCGACCGTGGTCGGCGTGAAGTCGCCCTACGCACTCTACGACGAAAGCTTAGCGACCTACGGCGCCGGCGACGCATTCGATCATCGCGCGGCCGAAGGGTTTATCAGGCTTCACGGGTTGCACCTGCACGCCGCCGCCCGGGTTGCCACCTCGCTGGTGTCGGCGTGAATCGTTGAGCGACGCGTTGCAGTGGGGGGCGCGCTTCGTCGCCCCGCCCGACCGGGAGCTGATCGCCTTCGGCTCGTCGCTCGAAGACGACCTTATCCTCGCGCCGTTTGACGTTGCTTGCTCGGAGGCGCACGTGGTCGCCCTGCGCGGCGGTGGCATCATCGATGACGCGCGCACGGCGGCCTTGCAATCCGCATTAGCCGCCGTCACCCGCGAGATACAGAGCGGTGCGTTTGCGACCTTCGCTCGCACGGGCACGTTTGAAGACGTACACGGTGCGATCGACGCGCGCGTTCGCGAGCTGGCAGGAGCGGACGGCGACTGGCTGCACGCCGGGCGCAGTCGCAACGACCAAGTCGCGACGACGCTGGTTCTTTTTGCGCGTGACGAGGCGACGGCTGCGGCGCGACAATGTACGGCGATTTCTTGGGCGCTGAGCGCGCGCGCGAGCGACGAGCTGCACGACGGAACGATGCTTGCCGGTACGACGCATTGGCAGCCGGCGCAACCGCTGTTGCTGGCATTCTACCTCGAGGCGCTGGCTGAGATGTTCTTGCGTGCGGCGCGACGGTTTGCCCGAGTGGCGCGCGACGCCGCGGCGTGGTCTCCGCTCGGCTCTGGAGCGCTGGCGGGTTCGTCGCTGCCGCTCGATCGAGCCGGCGCTGCGGCGGCGCTCGGCCTCGGAATGCCGACACGCAACGCGTTGGACTCGGTGGGATCGCGCGACGTGCTTCTGGATCTAGCGCATGCGTTCGTACGCGCCGTCGTCGATGCTTCGCGCGCGAGCGAGGAATTTGTGATCTGGTGTTCGCCGGCGTATGGCTATGCCAAGCTCGGCGATGCCGCTTCGACCGGCTCGTCGTTGATGCCGCAAAAACGCAATCCGGATCCATTCGAACTGATTCGCTCGCAAGCCGCCGCGCTGAACGGCCTGTATGCAGGCGCGGTTGGAACGCTGTGCGGACTGGCGCTCTCATATCACCGCGACCTGCAGACGACGAAAAAGCTCTGCCTGGAAGCGTGCGAGCGAGGAACGAGTGCATTGCGGGCGTTCGACCGAGCGCTACGCGAGTTAGAGTTCGATCGTGACGCGATGGATCGTTCGGCCGGCAAGGGGTTCACGGTTGCGACCGACCTCGCCGACAAGTTGATTGCCGAAGGTTCCAGCGCGCGTGACGCGCACGCGCGGATCGGTGGCGAGATCGTACGCGCGGAGGCGGCCGGCACCGCGTTGCCGCTCACACCGCAGGAGTCGATTCGGAGAAAATGCACCATCGGCTCGACGGCGCCGCAGCAAATTGCGGCGGCAATCGTCGCGTTGGAGCGAGATCTCGATGCCGTCGAGGCGTCGCTCTGATGCGCGTGCACGTGGCCGGCGCCGCGGGGTATGCGGCCGCGGAGGCGATCCGGTTTCTCGAGCGCCATCCGGCTATCGAGCTCGGCGCGCTGGAAAGCACGAGTCACGCCGGCGAACTCATCGGCGCTCATTTTTCCAGCTTGCGCCGCAGCGCGCGCAGATTCGCTGCTACCGGCGCGGTGGATGCGGCCGCCGCCGGCGGCGACGTCGTGATCTTGGCAGGCGCTTCGGGTTCGGCACTGGAGCGTGCGCCGGCGTTGCTGCAGGCCGGCGTGCGGGTCATCGATCTATCGCAGGATTTCCGTTCTGACCCGCGCGCGGTCTACGGATTCACCGAGCGCTATCGCGATGCCATCGCGACCGCGCAGTTGGTCGCCAATCCGGGTTGCTACCCGACGGCGACGTTGCTCGCGCTGTTGCCGCTTGCCACGGTGGCGGTGCCGGCACAGATCGTCGTCGATGCCAAAAGCGGCATCACCGGTGCCGGTCGCACGCCGTCGGCCGATAAGCTGTTTGCCGAGGTCTGCGGTGACGTACGGGCATACGGATTGGCCGGCCATCGGCACCAAAGCGAAATCGAACGGCAACTCGCCGCGGTGGGCTGGAATGCGCCGCTGGTGTTCACCCCGCACGTCGTCCCGATCGCGCGCGGCATGCTGGTGAATGCCTATGCGATCTTCGACCGGCCGGTGAGCGGCGATGCGGTGCACGCCGCCTACGCCCGCGCCTACGCCGGAAGCCCGTTCGTTCGTCTCCTTTCCGACGGATGCGCGCCCAGCGTGACGTCCGTCGCCGGCACCAACGATGCCGAACTGCAGGTGAGCGTGCACGGTTGCGCGGTGCGCGCGCTCTGCGCGATCGACAATCTGGGTAAGGGCGCGGCCGGTCAGGCCGTTCAAAATCTCAACGTCATGACCGGTCTTCCGCAGGAGTGTGGACTCGATGCCGGAGTTGTTGTCGCTTAACGGCGCGCGTCTGGTCGCGCTGCGCGGTGGCCTGGGATGCGTCCCCGGCGTGCGGCTGGCCGGCGTGCACGCCGGCATCAAGGCGCGCAAGCGCGACCTTGCGGTGATGGCTTTCGACGAGCCGCAGGTCTGCGCGGCGGTAACAACCACCAATGAAATCAAGGCCGCGCCGTTGGTCGTCAGCGCAACGAACCTGGTTCAGCGCGGCGATGCGATGCGCGCGTTGGTGTGTAACTCCGGCTGTGCCAATGCCTGCACCGGCGCGCGCGGTGAGCGCGACGCGCTCGCGACGGCGCGGCAAACGGCAACGCTGCTCGGTGTCGATGCGGCCCAGGTGATCGTTGCCTCGACCGGCGTCATCGGCGTGCCGTTGCCGATGGATCGCGTGCAGCGCGGACTCGAGCGTTGCGTGGCACGCTTGGAGTATGGCGGCAAGGCGGCGTTCGACGCTGCCGAGGCGATCATGACCACCGATCGCGTTCCAAAGCTCGCAGCCTACGCATTCTACGAAGGCGAGCGGCGCTACGTCGTCGGGGGCATCGCCAAAGGCTCCGGCATGATCGCCCCCAACATGGCGACGATGCTAGCGTTCGTCGCTACCGATGCGCCGATGCCGGCTGCAGCGCTTGCCACGACCCTGCGCGAGTCTGCCGACGAATCGTTCAACATGATCTCGGTGGACGGCGATATGTCGACCAACGATGCGATCTATGCCTTTGCACCGCACGGCGCCGGGCCGGCACCGGCGGGATTTGCCAAAGCACTGCGACGACTGTGCCTGGACCTTGCCTATGCGATGGTTGCCGACGGCGAAGGAGCGACCAAGGCGCTCACCGTGCAGGTGACGGGTGCCGGCGACGTGCAGCAAGCGCGTTCTATCGCGCGCGCCGTGATCAACAGCAACCTGGTGAAGACCGCGCTCTTCGGTGAGGATCCAAACTGGGGCCGCGTCATATCGGCGGCCGGCTCGGTGCGTGCCGGTTTGATTCCCGACCGCTGGCGCTTGTTCGTCAACGACGCGCTGTGGGTCGATGCGGGCGGAATCGAAGTGCTCTCGGAGGCCGAAGGACACATGCAACTGGAGCACGCCGAGATACGCATTCGTCTCGACCTCGGCATCGGCGACGCTAGCGCGACCGGGTGGGGCTGCGATCTTTCCAAAGACTACGTGCGCATCAACGCGAGCTACCGCACGTGAGCGGCAGCCATCTGCTGCAGAACTACGCACGCGCGCCGGTAACCTTCGTGCGTGGTAGTGGCTGCACGCTCACCGACGACGCGGGTCGCGAATATCTCGATTGCATCGCCGGAATCGCGTGCTGCGCGCTCGGGCACGCCCATCCGCAGATCGCGCGTGCGGTCGCGCAGCAGGCGGCAACGCTGGTGCATGCGAGCAATTTGTTCGGTCACGAACCGGCCGGAGCGTTGGCCGGCGAGCTCGCGCGGCGCACCGGATTCGACCGCGTCTTCCTTTGTAATTCGGGTACCGAAGCCAACGAGGCCGCAATCAAGCTCGCGCGCAAGCACGCTTGGCGCCGCGGAGAACGGCGGCGCACGACCATCCTGTCCTGCACCGGCGCATTTCACGGGCGAACGTACGGTGCGTTGGCCGCAACCGATAACGCCGGATATCGCGAAGGATTTGGGCCGCTGCCGGACGGCTTCGCGTTCGTGCCCTTCAACGACGTTGCGGCCTTGGAGGGCGCCATCGACGAACGAACCGCCGCGTTCATCGTCGAGCCGGTGCAAGGCGAAAGCGGCGTGCACGTCGCCGATCGTGCATTTCTAGCGGCGGCTCGCGACTTGTGCACCCAACGCGGCGCGTTGCTGATCTTCGACGAGATTCAATGTGGAGCCGGGCGGCTGGGAACGTTCACTGCCTGCGATCGCTTCGGCGCGCGGCCGGATGCGATTACGATGGCCAAAGCGCTCGCCAACGGACTGCCGATCGGCGCGATGCTGTGCACCGAGGCTGTGTCAGATGGACTGCAGGCAGGGGACCATGGATCGACGTTCGGCGGTTCGCCGGTACCGTGTGCGGCCGCCCTGGCGCATCTGCGAGTGCGCGACGAGTTGCAGTTGGAACGCCACGTTGCCGCGCGCGAACGGGAACTCTTCGACGG
This sequence comes from Vulcanimicrobiaceae bacterium, assembly GCA_051986335.1. Lineage (GTDB taxonomy): Bacteria > Vulcanimicrobiota > Vulcanimicrobiia > Vulcanimicrobiales > Vulcanimicrobiaceae > JBPYDW01. The sequence goes on from JBPYDW010000152.1 coordinate 5,144, forward strand.
TCTTACCGCACTGACTGCGGCGAATCCGGTGGTTTTCGGCGAACCACGCGGAGCGGGATTGCTGGCGGGCTTACCGGTTCGCGCCCCACACGACGCCCAAGCACTCGTCGCCGCCGCCCGCGAACGTGGCGTGCTTTTCGGCAGCGCTGCCGGAAACGTGATCCGCATCGCACCGCCGTTGATCGTCGAGCGTGCTCACATCGCGCGCGCGCTCGAAGTTCTCAGCAAGGTCGCGTTTGCGGC
>JBPYDW010000153.1:0-2536 GCA_051986335.1 Vulcanimicrobiaceae bacterium
TTCAGCTGGGATGAGAGCGCCCGCCGTCACTTAGACCTCTTTCGCGCGGTCGCCGATTGATTCGGCTCGGCGTCGACGCGTGGAATCTTCCAGGTGACCGGCGCGGCATCGGCCGCTACCTGCGCGAGATCCTGCGTGCCTGGTGGGATGGACGGCGCGATAGAGTCGAGGTAACGCTGATCGTTCCGGAATGGCATACGTGGACCGTGCGAGACCGTTACTTGCGCGAGGTCGCAGAGCGGCCCTATCGCATCGTCTCCAGGCGCTACCACGCGCGAGCCGGCCTCGACGCGCTATGGTTTCCTTTCAACGGATGCAGCTGGACGAACTTTACGCTGCCGGCGACCGCGACGCTCCACGATGCGTCCAACTTTGTCGTCGCCGATTACGCGCCCGAGACGCAGGCAATCTTTCGCGCCGCGGCGCAGCGTTGCCGAGGCTTGATAACCGATTCGAACTTCGCGCGCGCGGAGCTCGCGCGCGAGCTGCGCATCGCGCCGCAGCGCATCCAACCGATCGCGCTCGGCGTCACCCCGCCGCGGCCACCGGTTCCGGTCGCACTCGACCTCGAAGCGTTGAAACCCTACGTGCTTTACGTCGGTACGGCCGAGCGGCGCAAAGGCTTCGACACGCTCCTGAGCGCGATGGCGAACGTCACGCACGAGCGCCCCGATCTCTCGCTCGTCGTGACGACTCGGCTCGATGGTTGGCACCCCGCGCCGAACACCCGCGTGGTTGAGTTGGGATACGTCGACGACGATCTGCTTGCGGCGCTCTATCGCGGCTGCACGCTGCTGGCGTTTCCATCGCGTTATGAAGGATTCGGTTTGCCGGTCCTCGAGGCGATGAGCTATGGCGCGCCGGTGGTGGCTTCGAACGCATCGTCGGTACCCGAGGCCGGTGGTGACGCCGCTTATTACGTTCCTGCCGACGACGAAACGCAACTCGCTGCCGCAATCCTGCGCGTCGCCGATGACGCTGCGTTCGCCGCCGAGCTGCGTCGCCGCGGCCCCCTGCGTGCCGCTCAGTTCACGTGGGAAGATACGGCCGCGCAGACGCTCGCCGTGATAGAGGAAACGATCGGGTGATCCATTTGGCGACTGGTATCGCGCTTCGTGAGGGCAACCTCCTCATGGTCGCGTCGCGTTATCCCAACCACGCGCAGCCGCTTTGGAATCTTCCCGGTGGGCGTCAGCGACCCGGCGAGCTGCTTGAGGAGACGGTCGTGCGCGAGGTTTTCGAAGAGACCGGGTTGCACGTCGACGCCGGCGAGGTCGCATACGTCAGCGAAAGTTACGACGGCGACGCCCACATTTTGAACGTGACTTTTAGCGTCATCCTTCGAGAAGATCGGGATAATACGGGGCTTTGCCCTGGGAATGACCCGCCGGCGGACGATCATGTGGTCGCGGTGGAGTGGGTCCCCGTGCCGGAAGTCGGCAAACGCATGGTAGTTGCGGTGGTGCGGGAACCGTTGCTAGCCTTTCTGCGCGGATCGCTCGAACGGCGCTACGCAGGTTTCCACCAGGCGAACGTCACGATCGAGTGGCCGCCGAACTCTCGCTAAGGCGAGCGGTCCAGCGTTCGCGTTCGAGTGAGTGCGCGATGACGTCCACCGGCTTTCCCCCAACCGTCGCGCCGCGCGTCAGCGTTCCGCGGTCTTCAAACCCATTGCGGCGTAAGACCGCGCGCGATGACAGGTTCTCGGGAAGGCAGTAGGCTCGTATCTCACTTAATCTCGCGCGGCTGAATCCTTCGCCGATTAGCGCCGCCACAGCTTCGGTAGCGATCCCCTTACCCCGGTATGCACGGACGACGCTGTAGCCGACTTCCGCAGTGGCGCGGTTTGATTCGGCGATTCGCAACGAGACCCACCCGAGCGGCGCGGCTTCAGCATCGTCGGCATAAAGAACCAACCACTCGAACCGCCCGACGGCTCCAGCGGTAAATCGTTTGGGACGTGCCCCGACGACGCGCGCAAACTGAGCCCGATTTAGATCGGGCAAATCCTGATAGTCGCGCAGATCCGGTTCTTGGAGCACTTGCCAAAGCAGCGCGGCATTCGAAGAAGTTACCGGGACGAGGCGCAGGCGCGCGGTGAGAATCGTTCTCACTCTTGGCGATTCCGGCACCGCGCGTGATGGGAAAGGCGATGAACCTCGCCGCCGCCTATGCCGGGACCACGCCGGCTTGGGTAGATTTCACCGCAACGGTCTCGACCTCGCCGCGCTTCTTCTACGGATCCCGTTCGCATGCGATGCACGAGGCCTTCGAAGCTCGGAGCAGCGCCGGAACCGTTGAAATCGTCGACAACGTCAGCATTGCGCCGCGTTGTCCGGTTCGAGCCGGCGATCGCATTGAGGTGCGCGGCGAGATGGTGCACGATCCAGGGCGTTTGCCCGTCGTGCACTGGACGCATCACGATCCCGCCCACGGCCATCCCGACGGTTTCATCCGCCTTCACGGGAAGCTGTACGCATAGGCGCATGAACTTGCAAGTGCAGCAGTTCCGGAATCGTAACGAACCGATAGCCTT
>JBPYDW010000154.1:0-3428 GCA_051986335.1 Vulcanimicrobiaceae bacterium
CGTTTCGAATCGAGCAAGATCGTGACCGGCCCGTCGTTGAGCAGCTCCACTTGCATGTATGCTCCGAACTCGCCGTAGGCGACCGGCGTGCCGGTTCGTTCGATCAAGAGGCCCACGCGTTCGTACAACGGCTTGGCGATCGGCTCGGGCGCAGCAGCGATGAACGACGGCCGGCGCCCTTTGCGTGCGTCACCGTGAAGTGTAAACTGCGAGATCAACAACACGGACCCGCCGACCTCGGGCAGACGGTCGTTCATCAATCCCCGTTCGTCTTTGAAGATGCGCAGGCCCGCGATCTTTTCGGCCATCCAGGCGGCATCGGCGTCGCCGTCATCCACGCCGACGCTCAGCAGTACCACGAGACCGGTGTGGATCTCGCCGGCGACGCGCTCGCCGATGCGTACCGCGGCATGCGTGACCCGCTGAACAACCGCACGCATCTACTTCGAGAACAGCGATGACAGGGCGAAGAGCAAGTTCTCGCGCCGCTCGACGATGCGCCGGTAAAAATAGCCCGCCCAATGCGTACCGAAGGGGATGTAAATACGTAAGCGCCAGCCTTCGGCGATCAGCGTTCGCTGCACTTCCGGACGAATTCCGTAGAGCATCTGGAACTCGAAGCGCTCTGGCGAGATACCGTTTTCCCGCGCGAAGCTCTTGACCGCCGCTATCAGGCGCCGATCGTGGGTGGCGATCCCCGGATAGTTTCCTTCCGTCAGCAATTTTTTTGCTAGCTCCAGATACGCGGCTCGGATTTCGCCCATCGTTTGCAACGCGATCTCTGCGGGTTCTTTGTAGGCGCCCTTGCACAATCGGACGCGCTCGCCGAGCTCTATCGCCAGATCCACGTCGGCAGGTGTGCGCCGCAGCATCGCTTGCAAAACCGGTCCGACGTTCTTGTAGCCGGCGCGCACTCGCTCGACCACGTCCAACGTCTCCTGCGTAACCGCACTGCCTTCCATGTCGACGCGAACGAATGGATCGGCGTTGCCCTGCGCCGCTTGAAGAATTTGCTGCAGGTTGGCCATAGCGACGTTCCGGCCGATGAGCAGCCCGATTGCCGTGAGTTTGACCGACACGTTCGTATTTACGCCGGCCGAACGAATCTGGGCGAGCATATCGAGATAGACGTCGCGGGTGTGTTCGGCTGCCCCCGGTTCGAGTACGTCTTCGCCGAGGAAATCGAGCGTCGCGCTCATGCCGGCGGCATTAACCTCGCGCACGGCACTCAGTGCCGATGCGATCGTCTCGCCGGCGATGAAGCGCCTGGCAAGGAAAAAGAAGCGCCGCTGAAACGTAGAGCCCGGCGCGAGCATGCGGTCGATAATCGCCATATCCGATGGACTGCTATACGACGTGCCGTCGCAAAACCCACTGAATGCCCAGCACTACCGCCGCTAGTAGCGCAAATCCGTAGCTCAGCGCCAGCGCCGCATTGACACCCGATGCGGATAGCGCAACGTACGTGGCGATCGGCAACGACGTCGGGTGGTAGGCGACGACGCTGGTGGCTCCATATTCGCCGATTGCGCGAAGCCACGCGAACGTGATTCCCGCTGCCACATTGGCGGAAGCCGCCGGGAGCGCTATCCGGGTGAAGATGCGCCATTCGCCCGCGCCCAGCGTTCGCGCGGCCTCCTCGGGCAGCGGATCGAGCGCGGCAAACGCGGCACACGCGGTAATCGCCACGAACGAACCGGCGACAAAGAATTGCGCGGCGACGATGCCGCCGAACGCGTCGGCCACGCCGATGCCGTGCTGCAACAGCCATGCGCCCAGCGGCGCGCGCTCGCCGATGACGTTGAGCAACATAATTCCCGAGGCCACCGGCGGGAAAGCCAGGGGCAACGCCAGTACGAAAAGCGCAAGCGCACGTACACCTCGCGCGCAGCGCGCGAGCCAGTAGCCGGCCGGAACGCCGAGAAGCGTTGCTAGAGCGGTCGCCGTCAGCGACGCCGCAGCCGAGGTTTCCAGTGCTGCCGCGCCTCCCGCTTGATATGCTGCAAGAACCGAGCGCGGAGAAATGGAGAATAACATCGCGCCGACGGGATAGAGCATCGCGAGCACCAGCAAGGCGGTCGCAAACGGGAAGAATGGCCCCGGGGCTGCTTGCTTCATCAGAAATTTAACACTCTTGGCGTCGGTACTGGCGAGGCAGGAGAAAAAGTAGTGCGGAAGGCGGATGTAATGCCCGAACGGATTTGGCGCGTTCTAATTGCCGACGACGACCCTTCCGTCTGCACCCTCATCGACACCGTTCTTCGCAAGGGTCCGTTCGACACAATGACGTGCAACGATGCCGAGTGTGCCCTGGTGGCTATCGAACACCAATCGCCATTCGACATCATCATTTGTGACTTCATGCTCCCAGGCATCTCCGGGATGGACCTGGTGGAGCGGCTGCGCGCCAGCGAGCGTACGCGCAATACGCCCATTCTGATGATCTCCGGGCACACGAACTACGCGATGGAAGCTCGCGCACGTGACGCCGGCGCAGATATGTTTCTGAACAAACCGTTCACCATCGCCCAGTTGCGAACGGCGGTAAGCACGCTGTTGCCCGACGCTGCAGCGTCGAAAGGCGCATTGGCGAACTCTTAGAAAGCCTGACCGGGTGATCTCGGCTTTCAGGATTGCCCTGCTGGCGTTCTCGCTGGCACTCGACGTCTTCGCGGTGAGCGTGGGCGTGGGTCTGCGTGGCGTAGAGAACAAGCTGCGGTACCGGATCGGACTGGCATTCGCAACCGCCGAAGTAACCATGACGCTGGTCGGCGTTGCTCTCGGCACGGCCTTCGGGAAACTCTTTGGCGACTTTGCGGCCTACCTTGGATTCCAGGCGCTCTTTCTGCTCGGCATCTACATGATTCTCTCGAGCCTGCGGCAGAGTAAGGCTCCCATCGACATGAGTCGCGGCTGGGGACTCTTCATCGCTTCGGTTTCGATCAGCATGGACTCATTGGGTATCGGCTTTTCGATCCTTTACATCGGCGTGCCGCTGATCGTCTCGCTGATCGCCATTGGCTGCGCTTCGCTGCTCTCTACCTTTGCCGGAATCCTTTTGGGACGCAGATTGGGGTCGCATGCCGAAGAGCGCGCCGAGTTGTTCGCCGGCATCGTGCTGGCACTCACCGGTTTGACGCTCGCGGTCGTGAAATACACGGGGCATTGATGAACGTCGGCGACGCGTTGCTGGCCGCAGCGAGCGCTGTGGGCCGGCGCGACATTGCGGTGGTGGGCACCGGCAAGAACGTCGGAAAGACCGTAACGGTCCGTGCCTTGCTGGGCGCCGCGTGGCGGCGCGGCTTGCGCGTTGGACTGCTTTCGATCGGTCGCGACGGCGAGGCGATCGACGTTGCCGATGGGACGGCAAAACCGCGGTTATACCTGCAACCTGGAACGGTGATTGCCAGCGCTGCCCAGCTCTTGCC
>JBPYDW010000155.1:0-2385 GCA_051986335.1 Vulcanimicrobiaceae bacterium
GTTGCCGTGGCGCTCGCCGCAAAAGGGTACTACATCGTCGGATATTACGCAGCGCTGTTTGCCGTCGGCGCCGTGGCGATCGAACGCACGGCCGTCGCAGTGCGTGCAACGATCTTCGGCTTGCTAGCGACAGTCGGCATCTTGGCGCTCCCGCTCTCTCTGCCCGTGCTTCCGGTAGACGGACTCATCGCGTATACGAAGCTGCTCGGATTGACGGGCCGCGGCGGCACTACGCCGCATCTCATTCAGCCCGTCTTTGCCGAAGAGTTCGGCTGGCAGCGCCTCGCTCGCGACGTCGCCGCGGTTTACTTTTCGCTTCCGCCTCCAGTGCGCGAGCATACGGCAATCTACGCCGACACGTACGGAGACGCCGGCGCGCTCGACTTTTTTGGGCCGCGATACGGACTTCCGGCCGCCATCTCCAGTCAGAACAACTACTATCTTTGGGGAACGCGCGGCTACAACGGGATGACGCTGGTCGCAATCGGTGCGACGCGCATCGATCTCCTGCGGCGCTACTATCGCAGCGTCACGCTCGCTCGCACATCGGCGGAGCCATACAAATGGATCGTCGAAGGCCCCGCGCCGATCTACCTCTGTCGCGACCCGATCGCGCCGCTTCCCATCATCTGGCCGAACCTGCGATGGTTCGGAGCTTAGAAGCCTAGGCTCGCATGAAGCCGGGAATCACGATTGCGACGCCGGTTTCCGAGCCGTTGATGAGATCGAGAGCGGTCTGGGCGACCTCTTCGAGCGTGACAATTCTTCCTTCGGGATTACCGCTCGCCAAGACTTCGCGCGCCGACTCCTCGCTGCGTCCGGTTCGGGCGACGACGTTCTCGATCGCGCGCTTCAACATCTCGGTTTCGGTGTAGCCGGGGCAAATGGCGTTTACGGTCACGCCGGCTGATGCGAGCTCGGCGGCGACGGCGCGCGTGAAGCCGATGACGCCGTGTTTGCTCGCGCAGTAGGCGGCGAGATATGGAGCGCCGCCGAGCCCGGCGGTGCTGGCGACGTTCACGATCCGTCCCCAACCGGCAGCGGCCATCTCGCCAACGACCTCGCGCGTACAGAGAAACGTCCCCGTAAGATTCGTTGAAATAATCCGCTCCCACATCGCGGGATCGGTGCGCTTCAGCGGTGCCGATTCGGCGATGCCGGCGTTGTTGACCAAGATCTCGATGGGACCGTTGGCTTTGCGGCACGCATCGAAGGCGTCGTGAATCTGTTCTTCGTTCTTAACGTCGGCTCGTGCCAGGTATGCTTCGACTTGACCGAGGGTGACGTGGTCGATAATCGATCGGCTGACGATGCTCACCCGTGCGCCCTCTTGCGCGAGCCGCGCCGCGATCGCAAGCCCTATTCCGCGCGCTCCGCCAGTCACGAGCGCATGTCTGCCCTGCGCGCTCACGGTGGTGTCTGCGCCGCTCGCGCCAGGAGTCGCTCGAGTTGTTCCTTACCGGGGAGATACTGCACCGGCCAGCGAGCCTCGTGAAAACCAAGTTTCGCCGCGGCGTGCAGCGTCCAAAACGGATCCGCAAGGTGCGGGCGGCCGAGCGCGACGAGATCGGCGCGCCCTCCCGCCAAAATTGCATTGACTTGATCCGTGTCGGTGATGTTCCCGACCGCCATCGTCGCAATGCCCACCTCGTTGCGGATCCTGTCGGCGTACGGAGTCTGAAACATTCGTCCGTAGACGGGCTTGGCGTCGGTTGAGGTCTGTCCCGTCGACACATCGATAAGATCCGCGCCTTCCGCTTTGAACGCGCGCGCTATTGCGACAGAATCCTCGCCGGAGATGCCGCCGTCGACCCAATCGGTCGCCGAGATCCGCACCGACATCGGGCGATCGGCCGGCCAGATCGAGCGCACCGCGTGAAAAACCTCCAATGGATAACGCAGACGGTTCTCGAGCGAGCCTCCATACTCGTCGGTTCGCCGATTGCGAAGCGGTGTGATGAATGAGGAGAGCAGATAGCCATGCGCGCAGTGGAGTTCGAGCATGTCGAACCCTGCCGCGATCCCCATCGCGGCCGCCGCAACGAACGCGTCGCGAATCTCGCGCATTTCAATTTTGCTCAACTCGGACGGCACTTGGTTGACGGGCGCGTATCGAATCGCCGACGGCCCAACGACCGGCCAGTTACCACGGTCGAGCGGTTCGTCCATTCCATCCCACATGAGTTTGGTCGAACCTTTTGGCCCCGAGTGGCCGAGCTGCAGACAAATCTTGGCCGGCGAGAACTCGTGCACGAAACCGACGATTCGTTTCCAAGCACTTTCGTGCTCGGGCAGGTACATGCCCGTGCAGCCCGGCGAGATGCGCCCTTCGCGCGTCACGCAGGTCATTTCCGTGAAGATCAAACCCGCACCACCGAGCGCGCG
>JBPYDW010000156.1:0-11107 GCA_051986335.1 Vulcanimicrobiaceae bacterium
CCGCCCTAGCGCACCTAATGTCTCCATTGGTGGGTCTTGCTACGATAGAGACAAAGAGCTTACGTAGGAGATTTCACCGTGTCGGAAGAGAAGGGCACCCTCAAAGTTAAGCGCGGCCTTGCCCAGATGCTCAAGGGCGGGGTCATCATGGACGTGGTTACCCCCGAGCATGCCGTCATCGCTCAAGAGGCGGGGGCAGTCGCCGTCATGGCGCTGGAGCGGATCCCCGCCGACATCCGGGCGGCCGGCGGCGTGGCCCGCATGTCCAGCCTGGAGCTGGTCCAGTCGATCATGGACGCGGTGACGATTCCGGTGATGGCCAAGTGCCGCATCGGCCACTTTGCCGAGGCGCAGGCGCTGCAAGCACTGGGCGTCGATTTCATCGATGAATCCGAAGTGCTCACTCCGGCCGACGACAAGTATCATTGCCGCAAGCACGAGTTCACGACGCCGTTCGTCTGCGGCGCGCGCGATCTGGGCGAAGCGTTGCGGCGCATCGCCGAGGGTGCCGCGATGATTCGCAGCAAGGGCGAAGCCGGGAGCGGAAACATCGTGGAAGCCGTACGGCATATCCGCGCGATAACCGATGCGATCCGCGAGCTGCAGCACGTGCCCAAAGAAGAGTTGGTAACGCGAGCGCGCGATCTCGGGGCGCCGTTGGAATTGGTCGAAAGCGTCGCCGCCGCCGGGAAGTTACCGGTCGTTCTGTTCTGCGCGGGTGGCGTCTCCACGCCGGCCGACGCCTCACTGATGATGCAACTGGGGGCCGAAGGAATCTTCGTCGGCAGCGGCATTTTCAAGTCGAAAGATCCCAAGGCTTTCGCCAAAGCCATCGTCGCTGCAACTACCCACTTCTCGGACCCGAACGTCATTGTTGACGCCTCGAAGTCGCTCGGCACCGCCGAGGCAATGCCCGGTCTCGACGTGCGCAAACTGCCCGAATCCGAATTGCTCGCCCCGCGAGGGAATTAGTGCAGCCGAACACGATCGGCGTTCTGGCGCTGCAGGGCGATGTGGCCGAACACATCGCCGCATTGGAGCGCTCGGGTGCGCGTGGGATCGAAGTAAAGTCGCGCGAGCAGTTGGCACGCGCGGACGGGCTGATCGTACCCGGTGGCGAGTCGACGACGGTGATGAAGCTGCTCGACCGGTTCGATCTTGCCCAGCCGATCGTCGATCGGGTGCGTGAGGGAATGCCGTTGTGGGGCACCTGCATGGGCATGATCGTGGCGGCGCGCGAAGTCGTCGGAGTCACCCAACCGTCGCTCGGATTACTCGACATTGCCGTGCGGCGCAACGCGTTTGGAAGACAAAACGACTCGGCCGAGGTCGATCTCGCAATTCCCGTCTTGGGTGCGCCGGCATTTCGCGCCGTGTTCATTCGCGCTCCGTGGGTAGAGCGCGCCGGCCCCAACGTTGACGTCCTTGCAAAACGCGACGGCCACGGCGTGATGGTGCGCGAGGGTAACGTGCTGGGCACGTCGTTTCACCCGGAACTGACCGGCGACGATCGCGTACACCGCTACTTTTTTGAAATGGTGTCCGACGCAGCCGGGAACCCAGGGAAGACGTCCTCAGCCGCATAAGCTTGGCCCATGGCCTCGCAAACGTCGAGTACTCACGAAGACGTGCACGCCGGCGCAGCCGCGCCGGACGCGGCGGCCTCCGGTTTTGTCGGACAAATTCCCGACGTCGAACCGTTACTTGCCGAGGTAATTGCCACGTTGGCGCTGGCGGCCGACGCCTATCTTACCGAACATCCGGACAGGCAAACCGACTATGGCGCGGCGCAGATCGCAATCGACGTCGCCACGGCTTCCTTCGAACGAGTGAAGGAGAGGCTCCGGCCCGAACAACGGTTGAGTATCACGCAGATGCTCACCGAAACCCGGTTGAACTTTGTACGAAAGCGGGGCACATGATGCCCCGTTTCCGTCTGCCACTCCAAGGGGATTCGATTTGAGCGAGGTTCTGGTACTGAACTTCACTTACGAGGCGATGAACATCACCTCGTTTCAACGTGCGGTCAAGCTGCTGTTTGCCGGCAAGGCCGAGATCGTGCACAACCGCGATCGCTTCATCTCCTCGACGCAGTTTCAGATGCGCTTACCGTCGATCATCCGGATGCTGTACTACGTCAGGCGCCCGATGCAACGCGTCTCGCTGACCAAGAAGAACGTGCTGATTCGCGACGACTACACCTGTCAATACTGTGGCGTTCGGGGCGAGAAACTGATGACCGTCGATCACGTCGTGCCGCGAAGCCGCGGTGGGCCGTCGACGTGGGAGAACCTGGTCTGCGCGTGCATGCGCTGCAACAATCGCAAGAACAACCGCGCGGCGGCGGATTGCAACATGACGCTCATGCGTAAGCCGCGCCAGCCGAAGTACATCCCGTGGATTCAGGTGAAGCGGAATACGCTGCCCGGCGAATGGCACAAGTTCTTGTTCCTGTACAACGTGTCGATCGAGGAGCACATCGAGGTCTCATGAACTCAGCGGGCAAGGCGTTGTCGCTTGGTGTTTGCTTGCGCAACGCCGCCTTCGTCATCGCGCATCACTCCGCTACCGCCAAGGGACTGCGCCGAGTAACCTGAGCGCGGCGCCGCCGGTAGCAGCAGCGCTCGGGATAATTCCCTAGACGCCACTTGCTCGCTGAACTACGGCGCGGAGTTCCTACCTTGGACCAGACGAAGACCCCATATTTTCAGGCGCTGCTCGACTACGTCGACGCCGGCGTGCTTCCGTTTCACACGCCCGGTCACGTTCAGGGGAACGGGATGGATCGCTCGTTTCGCGAGTTCATCGGCGACAATATCTGCGCGATCGATCTGACGCCGATGCCGGGAATCGACGACCTGCTGCAGCCCACGCAGTCGATCAAAGAAGCGCAGGCCTTGGCAGCGGAGGCCTACGGCGCCGACAACTCGTTCTTCTTGATCAACGGCTCCACCAGCGGTAATCAGTGCATGATGATGACGGCGGTGAACCCCGGCGAAAAGATCGCCGTGCCGCGCAACTCGCACAAGTCGATGCTCGGCGGCTTGGTGATGAGCGGCGCGCACCCGGTCTACATGCAACCGGAAGTGGACAACGAGCTGCACATGGACCACTGCGTCACCCCCCAGACCGTTCGGCAGACGCTGGAGGACCATCCCGATCTGGCCGCCGTCTACCTGGTTACGCCGACGTACTACGGAGTTGCCGCCGACCTGGCGTCGATTGTCGAGATCGTCCACGAGGCCGGCAAGCCACTGCTGGTCGACGAGGCCTGGGGGCCGCACTTTCACTTTCACCCGGCGCTGCCGCTGTCGGCGACCGCCGCCGGTGCGGATTTAACGATCAACTCCACGCACAAGATGCTCTCGGCCTTTTCGCAATGCGCGATGCTGCATCAGATCGGCGACCGCGTGCGGCTGGACAGGCTCAAAGCAGTGCTCAAGATGTTTCTGTCGACGTCGCCCTACTTGCCGATGGTCGCGTCGATGGACGTCGCTCGCCGGCAAATGGCAATCGACGGGCCGGCACTGCTCTCGCGAACGATCGAACTGGCGCAAGAGACGCGGCGGCGGCTGAATCGAATCGACGGCCTCTATTGTTTCGGCGAAGAGCTCGAGGGGCGCAACGGCGTGTTCGACATCGATCCAACCAAGATAACGGTGACGGTCAAGGGTCTGGGTTACACCGGCTACGAGGCGTCGGAACTGCTGCGCCGTCGCTACAATCTCCAGGTCGAGCTCGCCGACCTCTTCAACGTCGTGGCGCTTTTCACGATCGGTACCACGCGCGAAGCCGCCGAAAGGCTGGTCACCGCTTTTGAAGAGATGGCGCGCGACGATCGGCCGTTGGACCAGTTCGCGCCGTCGGGCCTATTGCAACGGCGACTGAAGCAGAAGACGTACCAACTGCCGGCAATTCCGCCGATGCGCATGCTGCCGCGCGACGCCTTCCTTGCCGACAGCGAGTTCGTGCCGTTTAAAGATGCAGCCGGGCGCATCTGTGCCGAAACGCTCTCGCCCTACCCGCCGGGGATTCCCGTCGTATCGCCGGGCGAAGAGATCACCGCCGAGATCCTCGACTACCTCAAACTCGAGCTGAAAGCGGGCGTTCGCATTCAGGGCCCATACGACGACCAGCTCAAACGTGTCCGGGTGGTTAAGGAATGAGGCATTAAGCCGGGTTTAATCCCCGCCTCAACTCGTTATCAGGAATTCGCGCAACCATAATGGCGTGAGGGCGTTCCTAACCGCGGCGGTCTACTACGGGATGATCCTGATGGGGACCGTCGCGGCAGCCCTCGGGGTCGCTTTCAACCTCCACTGGTGAGCCGAAACCGGCGGGAGGCCCTGGTTGTTCCTGTGGATAACCCGGGCATAACGACCTCTTGGAAGTGAGGGTCAGTATTGGCGGTTAAAGCCGAAACAATTTCCCCGAGTTGGGAACTCACTCAACTCCTCGACATCTTCCCACTGCCGATCCGGCAGGCGCTCGTCCGGCTTCCGAATTTCGAAGACATCATTGAAGTCGTTCTCGACCTTGGGCGGCCGCCCGAGGCGCGATTCGAGAACGATTACGTCTACCTCTCGGAGATACCGGTCACGCACGAAGATATCGCTCATGTCTCGTCGCGCATCTCGACCTTTGGTGCCGACAATCGCGCCGGCATCGAGCAAACCTTGCACCGCATTAGCGCGATCCGCAATCGCACCGGAAAGATCATCGGTCTTACCTGTCGCGTCGGGCGGGCCGTGTACGGAACGATCGACATCGTTCTCGACGTGTTGCGCAGCGGGCAGTCGATCTGTCTGCTGGGTCGTCCGGGCGTCGGCAAGACGACGATGTTGCGCGAATGCGCGCGCGTGCTCTCCGAGGCCAGAAAGCGCGTGGTCATCGTCGACACCTCGAACGAGATCGCGGGCGACAGCGACGTACCGCATCCCGGTATCGGCATGGCGCGGCGCATGCAAGTGCCGGACCCGGCGCTGCAACATGCGACGATGATCGAGGCGGTCGAAAACCACATGCCCGAAGTGATCGTCATCGACGAGATCGGCACCGCGGCCGAAGCGGAGGCGGCGCGCACGATCGCCGAGCGCGGCGTTACGCTCATCGGTACCGCGCACGGTCAGACGCTCGAAAACTTGTTGATGAACCCGACGCTCTCCGATTTGGTCGGCGGCATCGCTGCGGTCACGCTGTCGGACGAGGAAGCGCGCCGGCGCGGTACGCGCAAGACCGTGCTCGAACGCAAAGCGCCTCCGACGTTCGATATCGTGGTGGAGATCCTCGATCGCGGGCGGCTGGCGATTCACAAGAACGTTGCCGAGGTCGTCGACGCGTTGCTGCGCGGGTATCAGCCGCAGCCGGAAATTCGCCAACGCACGGCGAGCGGCGACGTAACCATCGTGCAGGAAGCCGACACTGAATCGATGCCCCATCTGGCAGCCGAATTCGTACACGAAGCGCACGATGCCGAAGAGCAAGAGCATCCGGTTTCGATCTTTCCCTACGGCGTCTCGCGCAGCAAGATCGAGCGCGCAATTCACAACTTGCGGATCCACGCTTCGATCGCCCGCACCTGGGACGATGCCGACGTCGTGCTGACGCTCAAGACGCTCGAGCGGCGGCAGCAGACCAAACTCAAACAGATCGCTTCGGACAACGTGCCGATCTATTCGATCAAGACCAACACGACGACCCAGATTCAGAATGCGCTTCGCGACTTCTTCAACTTGGGATCGGTCGACAATGAGGAGATCGCGCTGCACGAAGCGGAGGAGGCGGTCTACCAAGTGCTGCTGACGAGCCAGGCGGTCGAGCTTTCGCCGCAGACGTCGTATATTCGGCGCATGCAGCATCAGCTGGCCGAACGGTATCGCGTCCAGTCGCGCTCGACCGGTTTAGAACCCAATCGCCGGGTGATGATCTTCAAGGCGGAGTAAGACTCCGCACGACGGCCATGTTCATCACCCTGGAAGGCATCGAGGGGAGCGGCAAGAGCACGCTCCTCGAAGCGTTGGCGGCGCACTTGCGGGCGGCCGGCCGCAGCGTCACGACCGCGCGCGAACCCGGCGGAACGCCGGCCGGCGACGCGATTCGAGCAGTTTTCTTGCAGACCGGCGCGCAGCTCTCGCCTTTGACCGAAACGTTGCTGGTCAACGCTTCGCGCGCAGCGCTGGTCGACGAGGTGCTGCGCCCAACGTTGGCTCGCGGCGACACCGTCGTGTGCGACCGTTATACCGGCTCGACGCTGGCATATCAAGGTTACGGCCGCGGTCTCGACCTGCGCGTGGTGCAAGCGATCTGCGATACCGCAACCGGTGGACTGCAGCCCGACGTCACGCTGCTGGTCGACGTTCCGTTGGCGATCTCGCGCGAGCGTGCGGCCAAACGTGGGCGAACCGATCGGATGGAGCACCAACCGGCCGATTTTTACGCCCGCGTGCGCGATGGATATTTGGCGCTTGCCGCGGCGGACGGCAGTTGGTCCGTCCTCGACGGGACGCTGCCGGAACGCGAGCTGCTCGACGCGGCGATCGATGCGATTGCCAGGGTGCTGCCCGCGTGACCCTGCATTTCGAATCGGTCGGCGCCGACGCCGCCCGGACGCTGTTCTCCAAGATAACGAAAGAGACGCTCGCTCACGCCTATCTCTTCACCGGTCCGCCAGGCGTGGGCAAGAAACACTTTGCCCGCCGCTTGGCGCAGTCGTTGTTGTGTTTAGCACCGCATCCCGGCGGCGTGCTGGGTTACGACGGCACCTGTGCGTCGTGCAAACTTTTCGAACAGAGCGACAACACCAGGCATCCGGATTTCCTCGAGCACGTCGGGCCGATGAAGATCGGCGACCCCGGCGAGGCGTCCGGCTTTTACGAAGGCGAGGACTTGAGCGCGCGCAACATCTTGCGACTGCTCTCGCTGGAGTCGTACAGCGGCGGATTGCGAATTCTGCTGCTGGGTGACATCGAGTTTGCCAGTCCCGCGGCGGCAAATGCATTGTTGAAGTTCCTCGAGGAGCCACCGTCGGGAGCGGTCGCGATCCTTACCAGCTCCGCGCCGGGGCGCCTGCTTCCCACCATCCGTTCGCGCCTGGTCGAGGTGCATTTTCGGGCGCTGTCGGCCGAACAGGTGCGCCAAGTGCTCGTGGACATGGAGTATAGCGCCAAGGATGCCAAAGCCGGTGCGTCGCTCGGCCACGGCAGCGTAACGCGTGCGATCGCCGCGCTTGGCGGCGACGATGAATCGTTGCGCGACACCGTTGCTAGCTGGTTCTTTGCCGCCGTTCGCGGCAAGACGCCCGAAGAAGTTTGGGCGACGCGCGAGACGCTCGACGAAGGGCTCGAAACGGTAAAGATGCTCGCTCGCGATTGGGTCGCAAGCGGCGTTGCGGCCGGCTCCAACCTGATGGCCGCTGACTATTCGAAAGAGCTTCGAACGCTGCCCAAACTCGAAGCGGATGACGCGGTTGCGGTCCTGGCCAAGATCGACGAGGCGCAGCGAATGGCGCGCACCAACGTCATGCCCGGGATGGTGAGCGAGTTCTTACGGCTGACGCTGACCGGCAAGGGCCGCTCTTCGAAGAATTAGCCCGCACAACGTTCCAGGGCGTCGGCAAAGGCATCGACCTGCGCTGCGGTCGTCGCGTGGTGCGTCATCCAGCGCGCCTCGCCGCTGAAGACGTGAAAGAAGAACTCGCGTTGCAAGCGCGCCGCGGCCGCATCGTCGAGGGTGGCAAAGATTGCGTTGACCTCGACCGGGCGGGTGATCGTGACGCCGGCGATGGATCGCACGCGCTGCGCCAATCGCGCGGCCATAGCGTTGGCATGCGCGGCATACGTCCGCCAGCGCTCGCCTTCCAACAGCGCTTCGAACTGGGCCGCAATGTAGCGCATTTTAGAAGCCAACTGCGTCGTCTGCTTTTGGGCGAAGCCGGCCATCTCGCCGTACTGCCCCAGGTCAAAGAGGATCGCCGCCTCGCCGTACATCAGGCCGTTCTTGGTTCCGCCGAAAGTGAGAATGTCGACGCCGAGGTCCCGCGTACATTGGCGCAGCCCCATTCCTAGCGCGGCTGCCGCGTTACTGATGCGCGCTCCGTCGACGTGCAGCAACAGGCCTCGCTCGTGGGCGAAGTCGGCGAGCGCGCGCACTTCCGCGGGCGTGTAGAGCGTGCCGTACTCGGTCGCTTGCGAGATCGATAGCACGCGCGGCAGCGGATGATGGACGTCGCGGTTGCGAACCGCATAAGGTGCGACGTCGGCGGGTCGCAGCTTTCCGTCGGCGGTGGGAAGCGCGATCGTCTTGCAGCCGGCAAATCGTTCGAGCGCACCGCACTCGTCCACGTTCAGATGTGCGCTGAAGGGGCAGATGACGGCTTCGTACGGGCGCAACACCGTCGAGAGCGCCATGATGTTCGCGCCGGTGCCGTTGAAGGCAAAGAATGCGTCGCTGCGGTCACCAAACTCTTCACGCAAGCGCTCGATAGCGCGAGCCGTCCATGCATCATCGCCATACCCGACGGCGTCGCCGGTATTGGCGGCTTCGAGTGCGCGCAAGATCTCGAGCGCGACCGGCGCATTGTTATCGCTGGCAAACGACGTCGTCACGTTACGCGCCGGCGTTACCGAGTCTAATAGTAACCCCGGAAGGCGACTTCGTCGTATTGCTTGGCGAACGGGAAGGCCAAGTAGCCCAGGACGAGCGCTTGAAAGAGCGCGACGATCAGCGGAATCAAGCGTTGCGAGACATACGGCAAGAGCAGCTGAGCGCCGTAACCGGTGGCAAGGATCCACAACGCGACGAAAACCAATGCCAAGATAAGCGATGCCACCGGCTGATTGCGAACGCCGCGGATCGATGCCGAGAGCGCGAGCTGACCCGGCATGCCGCCGATGGCCGCCGCCGGGATCGTGTAGATGAGGAAGACCGCGGCCAGCAGCGGCAGTACGATTCCAACCGTTCCCAGCATCTGACCGACCAGCGATGCCGCAAAAATGACGAAGGTGAAACCAACCGCCGCCATCAGGATGCCGCCGGCTTTGCGGCGCGCGTCGTCCCAGGCCGCCGAAAGCGAGCCGTCGCGGTCACGCCAGATGTTGCTGGCCTGAATCACGGCTACGCCGAAGGCAAACATCCAACACAGCTGAGCCAAGAGGTTATAGATTCCCGCTCCGAAACCGCCCAGCGGATTTGTCATCGTCTGTCCCAGTTGGTCGAGCAGCAAGGCGACGACGGCACCCAGCAGCGGAGCGGCAAAGACCGAGAGGTGCCGCAAAAGCTTGGGCAGCGCCTGAAAATACATGGCGACGTCGACGACCTGTGACGGCAAGCGGCGCATGTGTTACGCGCGCGCCCCTTCCAGCGCACGCCCGCACGCGCAATCGGTATCGACGTCGATTGCGCCGACGATCTTGCCGATAGCTTCCTTCACCCGTTCGTTGTTTTTCGTGAAAACTTCCATAACCGCTTGATGCGAGACCGGTGCCATGCCTTCCAGCCCGACATCGTAGTCGGTGATCAACGAGATGTTGACGAAGCACATTTCAAGTTCTCGAGCCAGGTAGGCCTCCGGATATTGGGTCATGTTAATAACTTCCCAGCCCTGTCCTTGAAACCACTTCGATTCCGCCCGCGTGGAGAAACGCGGTCCCTGTATAACAACGACCGTTCCGGTGGGATGGGTTTCGATGCCCAGCGAGCGCAACGAATCGATGGCGATCTCCCGCAGCCAGGGGCAATACGGATCGGCGAACGATACGTGGGTCGTTACCGGTCCATCAAAAAATGTGTCCTTTCGGCCGTTGGTCCGATCGACTAGCTGATCGCAGACGACCATCGACCCTGGAGCTACCTCCTTCTTGAGCGATCCACAGGCGGTGGGCGAGATGATCTGCTTGACTCCCAGCATCTTCATTGCATAAAGGTTGGCACGGTAGTTGATCGCTTGTGGTGGGAACCTGTGATCCTTGCCGTGCCGCGGCAAGAAGGCGACGCGCTTGCCGGCAATCTCGCCGATCGCAACGCGGTCGCTCGGCATACCGTATGGGGTCTCCACCCACACTTCGCGCGCGCCGTCCATCAGGGAGTAGAATCCCGAACCACCAAATACGCCGATATCGGCGCGTTCCGTCGTCTGCATGAGCTCCTGCTACAAAGGAAGAGGTTTTGCTGCGGGCTGTTCTAGGTGCGAAGCGGGTCCCCTCGAATAGGCTCGAGCGTGTTCGCAAGATGCATTGCTCTGGTGTGCGCGGCCGTCGCGCTGGCGGCATGTACGCGACAATCCGCCGCCGTTGCGACAAGCGGGCGCCATAGCTGGACGCAACCGCACGTCCTTCGAATCGCCGACATCAGCGATCCCGATCGGCTCAATCCTTATCTTTCGACCATGGACATGGTCTACAATTTGAGCTCGCTGATCTATTCATATTTGATTATCGCGAACGATCGCGGCAAGCTTATCGGCGACTTGGCGGTTGAAGTTCCGTCTGCGGCCAACGGCGGCATCTCGGCAGACGGTACGGTCTACACCTATCATCTGCATCGTGGCGTGCGCTGGCAGGACGGCGCACCGTTTACCTCGCGCGATGTCGTCCGCTCGTGGCGAGCTGTCGTCGATCCGAAGAACGACACCTTTCACCGCGAAGGCTACGACCAAGTTGCCCGGATCGACGCACCCGACGACTACACGGTCGTCGTCCATCTGCGCCGCCGGTATCCCCCTTTCGTAACGCAGTTCTTCGCTCCGCTTCAGGAAGGGGGCAAGCCCGTTTTGCCGGCGCACGTTCTCGACCGGGAAACCGATTTTAACACCGGCGGCCTCGGCTCGGCTCCGGTTGGAACGGGTCCGTTCGAGTTCGTGCGCTGGGATCGTGGCAGCCAGATCGTGCTGCGCCGCTTCGACGGCTATTTCAAGGGACGCCCGAAGCTGGAGCGCATCGAGTTTCACATCATCGCCGACGACAACACGATCCTCACCCAGCTGCAACTGCATCAGATCGACATGGTCGATGCACCGCCGACCCCGCTCTACGATCGCTACCGCGCTTTGCCCGACGTTCGCACGACGCTATCACCGTGGAACGCGCAAGACGTGCTGATCCTCAACGCGCGC
>JBPYDW010000157.1:0-7584 GCA_051986335.1 Vulcanimicrobiaceae bacterium
ACGACGCGATGCGCGAAGTGCGCATCGCGTTGCTTGAGGCCGACGTTTCGCTTTCGGCCGCCAAGTCGTTCGTGGCGCGGGTGAAGGAGAAGGCGATCGGCGCGGACGTCTTGGCCTCGCTCTCGCCAGCGCAGACGATCGTCAAGATCGTCCACGACGAATTGGTTGAGCTCTTCGGCGGCACGCCGGGTAGCACGGCCGCGTCGCCGGCACGCTTGCAGTTTTCGGATGCACCGCCGTCGGTCATCTTGCTGGTCGGTCTGCAAGGATCGGGAAAGACGACGCAAGCCGGTAAGTTGGCGCTGCGGCTAAAAGAGCAGGGGCGGCGCTCGCTCTTGGTTGCGGCGGACGTGTATCGCCCAGCTGCGATCTCGCAGCTGCAGACGCTCGGCAAGCAGATCGGCCTTCCCGTCTATGAGAACGGGACTGGCGATCCGGTGGCGATTGCGCGCGAGGGCGTGGCCGAGGCGAAGCGTTTGGCGCTTTCCACCGTGATCATCGATTCGGCGGGCAGGCTGCAGATCGACGACGAGCTCATGCGCGAGCTCGAACGTATCAAAGCGGCGGTATCGCCCAAGGAGATCTTGCTCGTCGCCGATGCGATGACCGGCCAAGAAGCCACTAACGTCGCCAAAGGATTTCACGATCGCTTGGGGATCACCGGCGTCATCCTGACCAAGATGGACGGGGACACGCGCGGCGGTGCGGCGCTTTCGATCTTTTCGGCGACCGGTGCGTCGGTAAAGTTTGTCGGTGTTGGCGAGAAGCTCTCGGCGCTCGAACCGTTTTATCCCGATCGGTTGGCATCGCGGATCCTGGGGATGGGCGACGTACTCACGCTCATCGAGAAAACGCAGAGCGTTTACACCGAAGAGCAAGCGAAGGATCTCGAACGCAAGTTTCTCAAACAGCAGTTCACGCTCGACGATTTTCTCGAGCAGCTGCGGCAGATGAAGAAGCTGGGCTCAATGGGCGATCTGCTCAAGATGATTCCCGGGCTTTCGCGGGCGCTGCCGAAGGACTTCGAAATCCCGGATAAGGACGTCCAGCGGGTCGAGGCCATCATCTGTTCGATGACGCGGCGCGAGCGCGCCAACCCGGCAATCCTCAACGGGTCGCGTCGCAAGCGCATCGCTCAGGGCAGCGGCACGCAGGTGACGGATGTGAACCGCTTGCTTAAACAGTTCGATCAGGCGAAGCAAATGATGAAGCAGCTGGGCGGCAAACAGAGAGGGCGCCCACGCCTGCCACAAATGTTGGGAAGACCGTAGAGGTCTGCCGGCAAGCTCTCTGGCAATCGGCCGCGTGCCAATTCGCGGCTATATCGAAAATGTAGGAAACATGGTTAAGATCAGACTGCGCCGGATGGGCGCAAAGAAACAACCGACGTACCGGTTCGTCGTCGCCGATGGTCGCTCGCCGCGCGACGGCAAGTTCATTGCAATTCTCGGTCATTACAACCCGCGCACCGAACCTCGGACGATCGAAGTCGACGAGGCAAAAGCAAAGGAATGGTTGGCGAAAGGTGCGCAGCCGAGCCTGACGGTTCGCCGTCTCTTTGCCGAGAAAGGCATCATGGACCGCGGACCGATTCCGGCGACCAAACGCAAGCCGAAGAACAAGAGCGAAGCGTAATGAGCTCGTTCGATGACGAGTTCGGACTTTTTGGAGAAGAAGAAGGCGAGCGGCGTTCGACGCTAGGAGCGCGTAAGATCAGTTCGCGCGACGTCCCCGAATCGGACGTAGAATCTGAAGAAGCGCAGCCGCGCGAGCGTTCCGGCGGAGGTCGCTCGGGACGCGCTCCTTCGCGTGCGGGAGGCGGTCAAGGTCGCCCGTATCCGTCGCGTGCTTCACGCCCGGCGAAGGATCCGGTTGCATCCGCTCGTCGAGCGTCGGAGCTGCTCGAGTTTCTCGCCAAGCGTCTGGTCAGCAAACCAGAGATCGTCGAAGTCGAGCTCTTTGCCGATGAAGACGGTAAGCCGGTGATCGAGTTGGTCGTCGATCCCGAAGACTTGGGAAAAGTCATCGGGCGCAGCGGACGCGTGGCTCAGGCGCTGCGCACGATCGTGCGCGCGACCGCGGAAGGCCGCATCAGCGTCGACATCCTCGACACCGAAGAAGCGGCCGAAACCGATGCTGACGACGAGGCGGATGACTGAAGTTCCGGTCGGCCGAATCACCGGCGTATTCGGCGTGCATGGCGAACTCAAGTGCGACCCGACCAGCGCGGGTCGCACGTTGTTTGTTGTGGGCGCGAGCCTGCATTGCGGCGACGAAGAGCGACATCGCGCCGTGCGGATCGCCGGCGTGCGCGAACACAAGGGCCGATTGTTGTTGCGGCTCGAGGGTGTCGAGGATGCCAACGCTGCCGCTGCTTTTGCCGGCGCGGGACTCTACGCCGAACGCGAACGCATCGCGCTGGAACCGGGCGAGCATTTAGACGACGATCTCGTCGGCTGCGCCGTCTTCGACGTCGCCGGCGCCGCGATCGGAAGTGTCACGGCGGTAGATCACTATCCGTCGAGCGACATGCTGATCGTCAACGGCAAGATGATTCCGATGGTTCGCGCGTTCATCCGCGACATCGACACTACGGCCAAACGTATCGTCGTCGAGTTGCCGGCGGGACTCCTGGACTGATCGCCCGGCTTAAAACTGCCACTGCCACGCGTTCCAGAACGCGCGCTGGCAATAGCTACGAATTCTGCGGATGTGAGGTAGCGTAGGCGGTCACGGCGCTGGTGATCGCTTCGTTGACGGAGCCTGCAGTCGCCGTTCCCTCATACAGCACTGCGCCGAAGCAGGTGTAGATGCGCAGGGTAAACGCGGCTTGCGTGGCCTTGCCGTTGTGCTGCTGCGCAAGCGTGCCTCCGGCGATCGTCGCGTTACGGTTGCTGCCGCAGACGTCACTGGCGGTCGTTGCCAAGTCGTTTGCGGCCGCATTCGAGCCCTGCGTCTTGAAACTGCGGTTGAGCGTCGTCCACAGCGTTTGCGTGGCCGACGCAAGATTTGACGTGCTGAAGCCCGTTCCGGTTACGCGCGCAACCAAAACGACGCGCGACGGCTTGTCGGCAGCCGCCACGACCGGCGGACCGGAACTGTGGTGCTTGAAGATGCCGAAGAAGTTGCTGAGGTTGTAGTTACCGCCGTTGTCGGAAGGCGATGGCTCCGGCGTCGCCTTTTGCGGCGCCTGGTCCGGGCTCTGCAACAATCCGGACCGTGCCAAGATGACTTCGCGCGCGGTCAATGCTTCGGCGGAGGCCTGCTCGGCGCTGGTAACCTGTGCGGTGTGCGAGAAGACCATCACTCCCGAATCCGCGCTTACGACTTGCAGCACCATAGCGGCACCATCGCCGACGGCGGTTAAGAACCCGCTGACGTAAAAGTCTGCGTTCGCTTTTTGCGCGACCTTGCCGAAATCGGTGCGTTGCGTTCCGGCCGGCGCCGGAAGCACCGTGACGCCGCCGGCTTGCTGAATCTGCTGATCGAAAATCTGCGCCACCTGTTGGCCGGACTTCGCCGGCAACTCGCTGTCGACGTCAAAGGGGAAGACCATGACCGTCGGCGCAGCGGCCGGCGGGGCCGGCTTTGCCGTCGGGCTGGGTGACGGCGTCGGGCTCGGGTGCGAAGGCTTTGCCGGCGCAGCCGCGACGAGGGCTACCGAGGCGGCGAGAACGAGAGCAGCGAGGGGTCGGGGCATGCGCGGAAGCGTCTCCTTCGGGGCGTGTAGCCGTTCTTTTCCCTAACGAATTGCGGGGGCGCGGGGTTCGGTCCGGGCTTGTATTCGCAGCCGCCCTGGGGCAACCCGGCACCCGGTCAGCGGCTTTCCTCGACGACCGGATCGAGATGGTCGATCAGGGTCGGCACCTCGGTGGCTCCCGACCGTGCGGACCATGCCGCGCACAGCTCCGCACCGTACAAAAAGATCGAGCCGACGAAATAAAACCAGAGCAGCAGCACCAGCGGAGCGGACAACGCTCCGTAGACGGCGCGGAAGTCGACGTGAATCGTGTACTGGGCGAAAGCAAACTGGACGATCGGCCAACTGACGGCGGCGAAGATGGCACCGGGAACGCCGAAGCTCCAATGCAACTTCCGATTGGGCAGGAACGTGTAGAGCGTTAGCGTGACGACGAAGACCAGAGCGAGGGCAAAGACGTAGCCGCCGATTTGGGTCACGTGCCCTCGATCGGGAACCTGCGCCACGGCCAGGGCGATCGACAAGATCACCGGAAGCGCCATTGCCACAATCAGCATGATTCCGATGATCGGTAGGATGACCAGCGAGCGCGCGATACTGTGAACTAGCGGCCGGCCTTTTGGAACGCCAAGCGCGCGGTCGAGCGCGTACGCCAACGCCATGAATAGATTCTTTCCCGACCAGGCCAAGAACACGATGGCGATGACGCTGGAGACACCGCGCGCGTACATATACGTGCGAAAGCTGTCCTGCAGATAGCCGCGAAGCTGCGGAGCGAGCGCACCGAATATGGTGTACACCCGGTGCTCCGGAACCGGAAAGATATACGAAGCGGCGGTGATAGCCAATACAACGAGGGGAAAGAGTGCGAACAGCGCGTTGAAGGCGATCGCTTGTGCCAAGAAGCCGCAGCCGTCGCGCGAGAAGCGCACGCCGGCTTCACGAAACGCCTGAAAGACTCTTATCACGGATGCGGTATATCGCGCTTGGATGGCGATTCTCCCACCCGCGCTTGTGTTGACGCTGCTGCTCGACGGAAAGCGGTTGCCGTCGTATCTGCCCCTCTATTTTTCGCAAGGCCGTGTCATAGGACCGATCGATCCGTTCGTGCTGCGTGTGGCGGAACGCCTGGAGTACGAGGGCGGCTTCATGATCGTTTCCCGCGGCGACCGGCGCCTTCGAATCGCACTGACTCGCCGCGAGCCCAGCCAATTGGCGCATACGTACGTTGCCCTCGGTCCGGTGTTGCGCGGGCTTGGAGCCCGGGTGGAGTTCGATCGGGCGCGCCGCTTGGTCGTCGTGCGCAGCCCGCGTCCGGTTGGGATCCGCTCCCCCGCACCGTTCGACCCCCAGGCCCCCCAAGTCGCCCCTACGACCGTCTTTACCCCGGAGCCGGTACCGACGCCGCGTCCGGTGTGGACCGGTTCTCCTAGGCCACGCCGGACGCCAATACCGGCCGGCTCGTGGTCAACGACCCCGCCTCGGCAGGGAGTTAGGTAGCCGGGACCCTGCTCCGCGCGGCGAGGCTTGCGAAGCCGGCCAAGGCGCCTAGCAGCAGCACGATCGTGACCTCGCGCACCGAGGGCAAGAGCGATAGGCCGATCGCCCGATCCAGCGAGTAGGCGCCGAACCCGGCGTAGGCCAGCAGCACCGCCGAGCAGACGTACATGACGTTGAGCTCGTAGCCGCCATTAGTCATCCAGAACCCCTTGCCGATATGCACGCTGAATATCGCCGTCACCATGACCGCGACCAGCAATGCCGGCCCAATTGGCCCGAGGAATCCCAGTGCGATCAAGAGGCCGGCGGCGAGCTCGCCAAGACCGCCGGCGAGCGCGGCGAGTCTTCCAGGACGGAAGCCGAGCTGTTCGAAGAAGCCGCCGGTTCCGGCCAAACCGTAGCCTCCAAACCAGCCGAAAAGCTTTTGCGCGCCGTGCGCGGCCATTGCCAGGCCAACCACCAGGCGAACGATGAGGAAGGCTGCATCCATTGTTGTGCTCAATCTCCGTTTGAGAGTATTTCGGGTAGTTACTTACATATGGTAAGCTGCATAAAAGGCTACTATGCGTAAGTAGTCGTGTCAAGTAGGTAGGTCATGCAAACAAAAGAAGCGCCCGGTCGCTTGTGCCCGCGTTTTCATCGGACGGTCGAGTTGATCGGCAAGCGCTGGACCGGAGCGGTGATCCGCGTGCTCCTGGATGGGCCCCGCCGCTTCAACGAGATCTTGGCGGCAGTTCCCGGGATTTCGGACCGTCTGCTGACCGAACGGTTACGGGAACTGGAATCGGCGTCGATTTTGCGTCGCGAAGTGCAGGCCGAATCCCCGGTTCGCGTCACGTACGAGTTGACCGAGCGCGGTTGCGAGCTGCGGCAGCCATTGGACGCGATCGGTAAGTGGGCCGAACGCTGGCTCGACTAGCGAAGCAATGTTCACGTATTTGACTGCCGGGGAATCCCACGGCCCCGCGCTGGTCGGCATTTTGGACGGTATCCCCGCAGGGCTGCGCATCGACGTTGACGAGATCAACGAAACGTTGCTGCGCCGCCAGGGCGGGTACGGTCGCGGCGCGCGCATGAAGATCGAACGCGATGAAGTAACGTTTCTCGCCGGCGTGCGCGGAAGCGTCACCCTGGGATCGCCGATCTGCGCGTTGGTGCGCAATCGCGACCATGAGACTCCGAAGGTGAAAGCACTGATGGATCCGCTCACCGGCGCGGGCGAGCCGCTCACCAATCCTCGTCCCGGCCACGCCGATTATGCCGGCGCGCTGAAGTATCGTCAGCGCGACTTACGCAACGTGCTGGAGCGTGCGTCGGCGCGCGAAACGGCGATGCGCGTCTGCCTCGGAGCGATCTGCGCGCAATTTCTCAACGCGCTCGGCATCACGACCCGGTCGTACGTCCATCGGATTGGTCCGGTCGAAGCGCCGCCGCTCGATGGCTTCACCGCCGCCGATGTCGATGCCAGCGACGTGCGCTGCCCCGATCCGCGCACCCAGGAGCGCATGATCGAAGCGATCGATGCGGCAAAAGCGGCCGGCGACACGCTCGGCGGCCAGTTCATCGTGCGCGTTGACGGCATCCCGGTGGGAATCGGCAGCAACCGGCAGCCGCGGACGCGCCTCGATGGCATCTTAGCCGGTGCGTTGATGGGGATGCAGACGGTGAAAGCGGTCGAGGTTGGGTTAGGCGCCGACGTGTCGAGCAGGCCGGGATCGGAAGCACACGACGTCTTCGCATTCGGCGACGAGGGCGACGGCCGGCGCGTCGTGCGTGGCAGCAATCGTGCCGGCGGCATCGAGGGCGGGATGTCCAACGGTGAACCGATCGTGCTGCGCGTATCGGTGAAGCCCATTCCCACGCTGACGCGCGCGTTACCGTCGGTAAATCTGCACGCGCGCAGCGAAGCGCCGGCAACGGTCGTACGCTCCGACGTTTGCGTCGTTCCGGCCGCGTCGATCGTCGGTGAAGCGATGGTGCGGCTGGCGCTGATGGAACCGCTGTTGGAAAAATACGGCGGCGACTCGATCGAGGAGACGCTCGACAATCTAGGGCGGGCGAATGCCGCTGCCGCGCGCCTGTTCGAGGTCGTGCCCGAGGCGAGCGAGTGAAGCGGCACCTGGCGCTCGTCGGCTTTATGGCTGCCGGAAAATCGACGCTGGGAAAGAAGCTTGCTCGCAAACTCAAGTGCGCATTTTACGACCTCGACCGCGAAGTGGTCGTGCGTCACGGCGAGATCTCGGACATTTTCTACGAAGAAGGTGAAGCTGCGTTTCGCGCTTACGAGCTCGACGCACTGCGCGACATCATCGAGCACGAACCGCCGGGCATCGTCGCACTTGGCGGCGGTGCGGTGACGCATGCACCGACGGTGAGCCTCTTGA
>JBPYDW010000158.1:0-3008 GCA_051986335.1 Vulcanimicrobiaceae bacterium
TCGAAGGAGGCGGGACGCGGATTTTTCGGCCCGGACTACGATCCGTCGATCGCCGGCGCACCGCCATACGATCTCGCCGATGCAAACCGGCTGCTTGATGAGACGGGATGGCGGCGCAGCGGGCAAGGCGTGCGGCAGCGCAACGGTGTGCGACTCGCACCGGCATTCGTCTACCTTCAATCGTCGCCCGAGGTCGAGTCCTTCGCAGTGCTGCTGCAGGCAGCGCTGCGCCGTGCAGGCGTGGAGTTGACGCTCCATCCGTATACCGCGCAGGTCTACGGAGCGCCGGCGAGCGCCGGCGGCCCGCTTTACGGCGGTAAGTTTCAAATGGCGCTGTTGCAGCTGCTCATCGCGCTCGATCCGTCGACGCAATATTTTCTCGGCTGCGATCGAATGCCGCCCAAAGGGGGCAACCTCACGCGCTATTGCAGTGAAGCGGTGGACCGCGCGAACGCGGCGAGTTTACAAACCTACGATCCGAAGCAGCGAGCAGAATACTCGGCGGCCGTTCAGCGTCAGGTCGCGCGCGATCTACCCTTCGTGCCGGTGTGGCAGCAGGCCAACGCTGCGGCGTATCCGGCAAATCTCACGGGAGTCTATCCGTCCGCCTTCTTCATCTTTGGCAACGTCGGACATTGGCGCTTTTAAGAGACTCTGCCGTTAAGGCGCGTACAGCGCACGCGAGATTTGCAGCGCGGTGCTCTCAGGCGCCGCCGTGGTCGCGTTGGTCAGCACGACGATCTCAAGGCCGTCGCGTGGAAAGACCAAGTTCATCGTACGATAGCCGATCGTGCCGCCGTTGTGCCAGATGAGGGGGCGGCCTTCGTCCATACCGTGTACCCATCCCGAAGCGTACGATTGAGCGATGTTGTTGCGGGGATCTTTCGACGTCAACATCGGGCGATTCGCTGGCGCGGTAAGCGCGGTCCGCAGCGTCGCCCGATCGAGAATTTGACCGCCGAAGAAGAGGCCGTCCCACCTTACGAGGTCGCTCACCGTCGAACCCAGGGCGCCGGCCGCGTTGGCCCAGCTCATGTCGTACGGCTTCACCAGCGCAAACGTTCCTTTCGCAAAGTTGTAGCCTTGTGCCGAGTCGTTGCCGGGCGGGAGCGACGTCGTCAAATACGTCGTGTGCGGCAGGTACGGACGCAGAATCTCGTCGCCGAGGAACTGCTGGTACGATTCGCCGTCGACGCGCTCGATTAGCAGCCCGAGCGCAGCGTAGTTGGTGTTGCTGTACGCCCATTTCGAACCCGGTGCGAAAAGCAACGGCATGTTTGCGCCGATCGTGACGTAGTAGGCGATCGGACGTGCCTGCACCGTTGAGTTTTCGATCGACGCGAGCAGTTGGTGGTCTTCTAGGTAGTCCTGGTAGCCGGAGATCTGATCGAGCAGCTCGCGCACGGAAACTTGCGTGCTATGACGTATGCCTGGCAGATAGTGCGCGAGTTTGGCGCCCAGGTCCACGCGGTGGCGTTCGACCAGCAGCATGGTGGCGGCAGCCGTAAACTGCTTGGTAATCGAGCCGATTGCGTAAGCGGTGCCCGCGCCGGCCGGCAGGTGCCGCGCTCGGTCGCGTAAGCCGTATCCTCGGCTGAAGAGCAGCTTGCCGTTACGCCCGATGCCGATCGTCAGACCGGAGATGTGCTGGACGGCCAGCTGGCGGCGTGCAATGGCGTCGATGTGTGCCTGGAGCGCCGGCGAGAGCGGCTCGGCCGCGGCCGGGGACGCAAGCGCGACGAGCGTCACCATGAGGCAGAGCCGAGTTAGCGCGCGATATTTTAGCATAGGTAGCTAGTATTTTGCCAACCGCTGGAGGGACTCCGCCGATGATTCCGATATTATGCTCCTAAGTGCAAAATATTGGTGTAACCGCGAGCGTGGAGCGCTGGTCGTTTAAGCATCCGTTTCGGATTACCGGCTACGAGTGGACCGAGTCCGAGGTGCTCGTGGTGGAGGCGCGCTTGGGCGAGCTTGTCGGACGCGGGGAGGCGCTCGGCGTCTACTATAACGACGATACGGCCGAGCGGGGTCTGCGGCAGATCGAAGAGCTCGCCGCGCGCGTTGATCGCGGTTCGAGCGTCGAGGAGTTGGCAGCGGCGTTGCCGGCGGGCGGCGCCCGCAACGCGCTCGATTGTGCGCTGTGGGATCTGCGAGCGAAGCTGGAGCGCCGCCCAGTGTGGCAGCTGCTGGGCCTTGACGCTCCCAAACCCGTTCGCACGACCTTCACGGTCGGCGCAGATGAGCCCGCACAGATGGCGCAGACCGCGCGCGGTTACTCTAACGCGCGAGCGATCAAGCTCAAACTGACTGGGGGCGACGACGACGCCGAGCGCGTACGTGCCGTGCGCGCGGCGCGCCCCGGCGTGTGGCTGGGCGTCGACGCGAACCAGGGCTTTACGCGCGAGTCGCTCGAGCGTTTGTTGCCGGCACTGCAAGCGTGCGATGTTTCATTGGTCGAGCAGCCGCTCCCCATCGGGCGCGAAGCCGATCTCGAAGGATTCTCGTCGCCGATACCGATCGCCGCCGACGAAAGCGCGCAGGATTCGTCGGACCTCGAGAAGATTGCGGGTCGCTTCGACGTGGTGAACGTCAAGCTCGACAAGTGCGGCGGCCTCACCGAGGGCATGCGGATGGTATCGGAGATGCGGCGCATGGGTTTGCGCCCGATGGTCGGCTGCATGGGCGGCACCTCGCTTTCGATGGCGCCGGCCTTCGTTCTCGGACAGCTCTGCGAGATCGTCGATCTAGATGGGCCGATTTTATTTGCACACGATCGCGCACCGGCGGCACGATACGACGACGAAGGTCGCGTATTTTGCAGCGAAGCGTTGTGGGGCGGCCCGGCATGAACGAGCGCTACACGGCGGAAGGACGGCGCCATGCCGTGCTGACGGAAGGCTTTCTCACCGACGTGCATGGCAAGACCGCGCATGGCGTGATTCGGTATCGACCCGAGCAGGTTGCCGCGGTCATCGATTCGCAGCACGCGGGCAAGCGCGTGCGCG
>JBPYDW010000159.1:0-4090 GCA_051986335.1 Vulcanimicrobiaceae bacterium
GCTACCCGAAACGCGATGGCATATACGCGGTCGGGATTCTTAGGATCGACCGCAACGCGCGTGAAATAGAATGGCCGCCCATCGACCAGCGTGCTCTTGCTGACCATCGTCCAAGTATTGCCGGCATCGTCCGAGCGGTAGAGCAGGCCGTCGGCGCTCTCGATGATTGCGTAGACGCGCGAACCATTGCTCGGCGACACCGCCAAGCCTATCTTCCCGGTGATGCCGCTAGGAAGCCCGGCTTTTAATTTCGTCCAGGTTCGGCCGCCATCGGTCGATTTGAATAGCCCGTCGTCGGTTCCACCGCTGGTAAAGGTCCACGGCTCGCGCCGAAAATGCCACATTCCCGCATAGACGACGTTGGGGTGATGAACGTCCATGGCCAGATCCGACGCGCCCGACGAAGGCGAGAGATACAGGGTCTTCGCCCAGGTCTTTCCGCCGTCGTTGGTAACGTAGACGCCGCGGTCCGCGCTATCGCCGTAGATATTCCCGAGCGCGGCGACCAGCACGTGATTGGGATCGTCCGGATCGATCAAAATCCGCGAGATGTGGCGCGTGTCGTGCAGCCCGACGTTGACCCAGGTGTCGCCGCCGTCGGTGGTCTTGTAGACCCCGTCACCGTAGCTGACGTCCTGCCGGGGATTGGATTCGCCCGTGCCCACCCACACGACGTCGTTGTTCTTTGGGTCGATCGCAACCGCGCCGATCGCCGCGACGTCCTGCTTTTCGAAAACGGCATTCCACGTTTCACCGCCGTCGGTGGATTTCCAGACGCCGCCACCCGCCGCCCCGAGGAAGTACAAGTTGGGGTCGGTGGCCGATCCGGCAACGGCCGCAACGCGCCCGCCCGGCAGCGCGGGACCAATCTCTCGCCATTGCATGTTTGCAAACGCCGGTCCGGGCGTCGGCGTAGGCGAAGCAGCAGGCGAAGGTGATGTTGCCGGCGAGCCCGCCGGCGCGGGTGAAGCTTGCGCCTGGGCAGCAATCGGTGTCAGCAACAGCAGGGCGGCAAAAAAGAAGCCCGGTACAAATTGGCGGTGCGGCATACTCTTTCAGTGCTAGGCGCGCGCTTGTGCGTTCCTGCTTGTCAAGCGAAGCGGCGGCGTCAAAAGATTCTCAGAGACATCCGCGCTGCGCAACGGCATTCGCCGAGCGGTCGCTGCTTGCCGTTGTAACCGACATGCAAGCGAGGATTCGCTAAATCGCGGAACCAAAAAGCGTTCCGCATGCGCTCCATCCGGCTTCTCGCGCTGTCGCTCGTTCCGCTCCTCGCCGCCGCCACGCCTCCGGGGCCGGCAGAGACGCGTTTGGTCGGCAGCATCCGCAGCCAAGGCATGATCGCTTCGTCGCGCTTCATCAACCTGCACGCCCACTACGCCGGCACCGAGGCGGATCGGCGGCTGGCGTATTGGATGCGGGATCAACTGCGCGCTGACGGCTTTGCCGCAACGGTCGAATCGTTCACCGCCCCCGTCTGGTCGCCGAAAAAGCTCTCGCTCACGATGCTGACTGCGCCGCGCACCGACTTCAATTTGTACGCGCAACCCGTGCCCGGCGATCCGGACGGAACGCGACCCGACACGGGGCTTCCTTTCAATGCGGGCAGTGGAAGCGGTGACGTCATCGCTCCGGTGGTCTACGCCGGACGCGGCGAGCCGGCCGATTACAAGGCGCTCGCCGCTGCCAACGTCGATGTGGCGGGCACGATCGTTCTGGTGCGCTACGGCGCGGAGTTTCGCGGCATCCTCGCCAAGCGCGCGCAGGACAACGGCGCGCTGGGCGTGCTCTTCTACATCGATCCCGCCGATGAGAACAACGATCCCGCCTATCCCGAAGGCGCCGGTAGTCCGCTGGGCTCAACGCAGCGCGGCTCGCTCGGTAACGGAATCAGGATTCCAACCTTGCCGATCTCGGCTTCGAATGCCGCCACGATCATGGATCAAATCCAGGGCGCATCCGCTCCCCAATCTCTGTGGGGCAACCTTCCGGTCGAATACCGTCTGGGTGAGACTGCGGTAAACGTCCATCTGGTCGTGCAGATGCAACGCCGAGCCATGACACTGTGGAACACCGTGGGGACGCTGCGCGGCCAAGATCCGGTTCAGAACGTCGTCCTGGGCGGACATCGCGATGCTTGGGTATACGGCGTTACCGACAATGGCTCGGGCATCTCCACTTTGCTCGAGGCGGCGCGCGCGCTCGGCGGGCTGCGTCGATCGGGTTGGATTCCGCGTCGAACCGTTACGATCGTCGGTTTCGACGGCGAAGAGATCGGTGAAGCCGGATCCAATGCGTTCACCAAAAAGCACAAGGGCGAGCTCGTCGCCGGTTGCATCGCCTACGTAAACGCGGACGAGGTTGCGACCGGGCAAACGTTCGGCGGCGATGGTGTGGCCGGTCTGAGCAGCAGCGTTATCCTCTACAGCGGACTCGTTCCCGACCCGCGTCACCCCCAACAATCGCTCGAGGATCGCTGGAAAGCGCAGCCGGGCGGGGCGACGCTGGCGGCAATCGGCGGCGGTTCAGATTTTGAGCCGTTCCTCTACGACCTTGGCATCCCGGTCGCCGAAGTCGGCTTCTCGGGCTCGTCGTTCGGCGTCTATCACTCGGGGTTCGATGACTTTCGTTACGCAACGAAGATACTGGACCCCGGCTTTGCCGATCATCGTGCGGTCGCACAGATGCTCGCGCTCCTGGCCTATCGCTACGCGCAGGATGGTGCGTATCCGTATAGCTTCCGGGCGTACGCAATTCAAATGCGCACCGATCTCAACGAGCTGGCAAAAACCGCGCCCGACCCAACCGCGCTCGACGCGGTGAGCCAAGCAGTTGACCGCTTCGAAACCGCCGCCGCGCGCTTCGACGCGGCGACGGTGACGACGCAACGAAGCCGGCTCGGCGCGCAGATGCTGCACAACACCAAGGCGTTGGTCGCAGCGAAACTGCTCGACCAGCTGCTCTACGGTCGCAACGGTTACGCCGCCGTCGCGGTGCCGGCACTCACTGCCGCAGTCGGCGGCCAAGGCTCGATTTCCGACGCCGTGAAGTTTACCGTCACGCAGTTGGACACGGTCAGCGCGATTCTGCGCTAACGCATTGGCGCGTCGCGCTTACGACAGTGCGGTCGCAAACTCCAGCGACTCGAGATACTTCTCGGCGTCCATCGCCGCCCTGCACCCGGCGCCGGCGGCAGTGACGGCCTGTTTGTAGCGAATGTCGTTTACGTCACCCGCTACGTAGACGCCCTCGACGTTCGTCGCCGTCCCGTCGGGGGAGACGATATAGCCGGCATCGTCGAGGTCGAGTATTCCTTTGAAAAGCTCGGTGTTCGGCGTATGCCCGATCGCGATGAATAGCGCATCGGCTTCCAGCTCCGAACTCGTTTTGTCCACGACGTTGCGCAGCTGCAAGCCGGTCATCGTCTCGCCGCCGTGAACGCGCTCGACCACCGTATCCCAGATGAAACCGATCTTAGGATGGACGGTCGCGCGATCGGCCATGATCTTGCTGGCGCGCAGAGCATCGCGCCGATGGATGACGGTGACCTTACGTCCGAACCTGGTGAGAAAGAGCGCCTCTTCCATCGCCGAATCACCGCCGCCGACGACGACGATGTGCTTGTCGCGAAAGAAGGCCCCGTCGCAGGTCGCGCACGTCGACACCCCGCGCCCGCGCAAGCGCTCCTCACCGGGAATCTCGAGCCAGCGCGCGTTCGCCCCGGTCGCAACGATGACCGTTTTGGCCGAGTATTCATTTTCGTCGGTGCGCACGACGAGCGGCTTTCCCGAGAAATCTACCGACGTCACGTCAACGTTTTCTATCCGCGCACCAAAGCGTTCGGCCTGCTCGCGGAACTTGATCATCAGATCGGGACCCATGATGCCTTCGGGGAATCCCGGATAGTTCTCGACCTCGGTCGTGAGCATGAGCTGTCCGCCGTACATGCCGCCGGCCAAGACGAGGGGATTGAGATTAGCGCGGGCGGCGTAGACGGCAGCCGTAAGTCCGGCCGGCCCGCTCCCGATGATGACGACGCGTTCCATTCCGGCGGTTTCGACCCGCGCCACCCCCCATCCGGTTGCGCAGG
>JBPYDW010000160.1:0-2441 GCA_051986335.1 Vulcanimicrobiaceae bacterium
GCTGGGCGATCCCAATGCCCGGCTCGAAGATCGCTCGATTCTCGCGATCGCACATCACCTCGCCGGCCTGCCGCTGATTACCGTGCAGTTCGTCCCGCCCGACGTGTGCGTCAACGCCGGCTGGTACTTGATTTTGCAATCGCAGTAGTTTACGTGCCGCGCAATACGGTAATGGATTGCGCTGGAACGTTGAACGCATCACCGTTCGGCTGCGTGATTATCGTACGCGAAGGCGCCATGTCGGGGTCGGGGAGCGAACGCGCGCCGCGCCGTTGCCATTGGTATTGCGCCGGGCCGAACGTCACGCGCGTCACCGGTGCGCTAAACCCGATGCGATCGTTGCCGGCAAGACGAAGCGTAACGCGGTGCGCGCGAACGTCCTTGTTGACCAGCATCACCGACCAAGTTCCGTCCGGCCGCTTCACGGCGTACGCCGTCATGAGCGGGAATCTGTGCCGCTGCAACGTCGTCGTCGCGGCGTAGAGCTGGTGCTCTCCGTTCCCCGGCTGCAGCCAATTCTGCATGAGCATTTGCCCGGCCCAAAACTGCGCGCCCCGTGCGCGGATATCGCCCTGCCGTCCAGCGACGAACATCGTGAGATTGCCCCAATCGTCGGGACAGGCGGAGTTTTGCGAGAGCGGCACCGGCTCGTATTGGTAGTAGACCGCAGCCTGCACGCCGTCGGTTAATGCCGACGCCAGATAATCGGCCTGCCACAGCGCCCCTTCGATGCGCATCGGAACTTCGCTGAAGTTCACCGCCGAGAAGTTTGCCTCGGTGACGTACATCGGTATGTTTGCGGGCAACCCGTCCCGCCGCCAGGTGCGCACGATGCCGCGCACGATCGACGGCTCAACCAGCAGATCGTGCAGGAGCTGATCGCCGTGCTCGCAGCCGTTGAACGGGTAGTGCTCGAACGACATGAAGGCGAGATCGCGCATCCGCCCGTGCCGCGAGAGGTACGCCAAGAAGCGGTTGAGCCACGAGACGTTCCCCGACGCGTTTTTCCACGTCTGCACGTCGGAGTTCACGCCGGAGAAGATCGGTCCGCCGAGCGGAAGCTTCGGATAGACCGCGTGAATCGCACTCGCCCACTGCAGGTAGAGCGCGGCGTAGTCTTCGGGGAGGACGTATTGGCCGTCGGGCTCCTCGCCGAGCTCGATGCGCGCGATCGGATAGCCGCGCGCCATCAAATAGCGGATCTCGGCCACGGCGTTCTCCGGCGTACTGTACAGCATTGCTACCGGATAGGTGGCCGGTAAACCACGCGTTAGACCGCTTTGCGCGATCAGGTCGAGGCCCGGCTGTTCTTGATTGCGAACGCGATTCGATGCGGCGTGCCACGGATCGACCGAGGAGACGTACATCCCGGTTTGGCGCTCTCCGCAGGACTGTTTGCCCGGATTCTCGCCGCCGCACGGCGCGTGCCGAACGTAATCCCCGAGCGTTCCGTCGCGGCGCCGCAGGCCGATGCCGACTTCGGCGATCGCGTAACCAACGCAGTTGCGGACGTCCGAGGAGCCATGGGTGTCGCAGGTGTTCGACGAGCGCGTCATCACGATGCGCACGTAGCGAACCGGAACCGGCTCATCGGCCAGCACGCGCGCGGCGCTCGTTGCGCCCGTCGCACCGGTTACGCGTCCGTGTGGAAACGCATGCCAGCGGCCGTGCCCGGGATCGTTGATCGGGTCGTTGCCTATCCAGTAGTCGACGGCGTAATCGACGGCGTACGGATTCGTCCAGGCGATGCGAATTGCGTCGACCGGCCGGGCTCGCTCGAGGTCGGCCACGACCCACTGCGGATGCAGCGCGTCACTCTCGTGCGTAAAGCGGCTGGTCAGGTACGGATTGCTCTTCCAATAGGTGTGCGGGTCGCCGTCGTCGAGCCGCGAGTAGCCCTCGTTGTTTCCTTGATCCGACGTGCCGCCGCGATGCGGCAAGATGTAGCCGAACGAATCGGTGATGATCGCGGAGGCCGGCGTGTCGCTGCTCGTCCAGTAGCCACGATCGCCGGCGCTAAACGACCCGGCCGGGTTCCAGTGCCAATCCTGCGACGATAGTTCGGTGAACAGCCGATAGCTCAACCATCCGTATCCCGCTGCCAGCATTTCATTGACGTTGTGCTTGGAGTAGAGGCTGGGAATGGAGCCGGCCGGCTCCTTGTCGACGGTCGAGCCGAGCGCGTCGAGCGGCCGCAGCGCTCGTAACGGGTGCAACGTATCGACGGTGACGACGACGATATCGGAAGAAGTCTGACCGTGCATCGGCGCCGCCGCTATTCCGCCGGCGATGGCTGCGACTGCAGCGATGCGCACCCAGCGCCGCACCTAGCGAATCGCTCCGCGAATCACTTCCAGCGAGTAGGCCGGTACGGTGAACTGCGGGCGCGCCTCCATCGCTGCGCGGGCGATGCCGCGATCGGGCGAAGGCAGAGCGGCCGG
>JBPYDW010000161.1:0-6342 GCA_051986335.1 Vulcanimicrobiaceae bacterium
GGCATCGCCGGCGACAACATCGGCGTGCTGCTGCGCGGCATCGATCGTAACGAGATCGAGCGTGGCCAAGTGCTGGCCAAGCCCGGTTCGATCAAGCCGCACAAGAAGTTCAAAGCCGAGGTCTACGTCCTGTCCAAGGACGAGGGCGGACGGCACACGCCGTTTTTCGGAAACTATCGTCCGCAGTTCTATTTCCGCACGACCGACGTCACCGGCACGATTCAGCTGCCCGAGGGCGTTGAAATGGTCATGCCCGGCGACAACGTGCAGATGAACGTGGAGTTGATCACACCGATCGCTTGCGAAGAAGGCCTTCGTTTCGCCATTCGCGAGGGCGGTCGCACCGTCGGCGCGGGCGTCGTCACGGCTGTGGCCGACTAGACCGAAAGCATAACGACGAGAGATGGCCAAGCAGAAGATTCGCATCAGGCTCAAGGCGTACGACCACCAGGTGCTCGATCAATCGGCCGAGCGCATTGTGGATACCGCCAAGCGGACCGGAGCGTTCGTCAGCGGCCCAGTGCCGTTGCCGACCGAGATCAACCGGTTCTGCGTGCAGCGCTCGACGAATAACGACAAAAAGTCGCGCGAGCATTTCGAGATGCGCACGCACAAGCGCCTAATCGACATCCTGCAAGCCTCGCCCAAGACTATGGATGCGCTGATGCATCTGGATCTTCCGGCGGGCGTGGACATCGAGCTCAAAGCATAACCAGCGGCTCCGCAACAAAGAAAGGCAGCGTTTCCTCGCTGCCTTCTTTTTTTGCGCGCACAGGATGTGCATGGGCGGCGACCGTAACGGCGAAGCCGCCCAACTATGGAAACGAAGTCCACCTATCTAGGAACCATGATCTCGCTTGCGACCGTGGCGTTCGGTTTGGTCGTTGCCGCCGCGTGGAACGCAGCGATTCAGAGCATCATCACCACACTCTTGGCCGCGCTTGGAATCAGCCTCGGGAAGGCGTGGATACCTCAGACGATCTACGCAATCATCATCACGATTGTCGCGATTTGGATCGTGAACTCTCTGGGCAAGCTCGCCGAGCGCGGATTCGGCCCGAAGCTATAGCAGGCGAGGCCGCCGTCCCGCTAGGCGACCAAGAGCGGGATAGGCGTTCATAGAATGGAGGCCACATGCCGATTCCTCTGCATGTTAGGCGGTCGCGCTCGTTTCATGGCACCCGGCGTCGCATCTATCACTTACTCGAAGAGATGGGCACGTCGGGCGATCAAGTGTGGCCATTTGCGGCGCAACCGTTCATGCGATCGCCCGGACCGCTCTCGGTGGACCGTACCGAGGAGTGGCATTTGGGCGTCCACGGCGTGCTCGCCGAGTTCGTCCCGGAAGAGCGCATCGTGTGGCGCTTTCTCAATGAGGGCGTGGCGGGCACGCACGGCTTTTACCTCTCTACCGAAGACAAGCAGACGACGCTCGAACATCGCGTGGACGCCGAACTTAGCGACACCGAGGGCCGGCTGTTGTGGCGGCGCATCGAGGACCAGCACGAGCGCTCGATCGACGCGCTCTTCGACAAACTTACCCGCGTATTGAAACGATAGACGATCATGGAAACACGTCAACTGGGCAAGGACGGCCCGCTGGTCAGCGCGCTCGGCCTAGGCTGCATGGGAATGTCGGAGTTCTACGGTGCGCGGGACGACGCGGAATCGACGCGTACCATCCGCCGCGCAATCGATCTCGGCATCTCGATGCTCGACACCGCCGACATGTACGGGAATGGTGACAACGAGCGGCTCGTCGGCAACGCAATCGCCGGTCACCGCGGCCTCGTTTTTCTGGCGACCAAGTTCGGCATCGTCCGTGGTCCCGATCCGGGCGCTCGCTCGATCAACGGACGACCGGAGTACGTGCGCGCGGCGTGCGATGCATCGTTGAAACGCTTGGACACCGATCACATCGACTTGTACTACCAACACCGCGTCGACGCCAACGTGCCGATTGAAGAGACGGTCGGGGCCATGAGCGAGTTGGTAGCGGCAGGGAAGGTGCGCTACCTCGGTCTTTCCGAGGCGAGTGGCGAGAACGTGCGGCGGGCCAGTAAAGTCCATCCCATCGTCGCGCTGCAAAACGAATGGTCGTTGTGGACGCGTGACCTGGAAAGGAACGGTCAACTTGAAGCGGCACGCGACTGCGGAGTTGCCATCGTGGCGTACAGCCCGCTCGGGCGCGGCTTCTTGACGGGAGAACTGCGCGATCCGGACGACTTCGCGCCCCACGACTTCCGCGCGCACTCCCCGCGTTTCAAGGGTGAGAACTTCGCGAAGAACGTTGCGCTCGCCGACCGAGTGCGACAGCTTGCCAAGACGAAGGGCTGCACGCCGGCGCAGCTGGCCCTGGCGTGGCTACTCGGTCGCGGGCACGACGTGGTTCCGATACCCGGCACCAAGAAAGTAAAGTATCTCGAAGAGAACGTGGGCGCCGTGCACGTGCACCTAACGCCGGAGGAAGTCGACGAGATTTCCGACGTCTTCCCGCACGACGCCGCTAGCGGAGCACGGTATCCCGATATGTCGAGCGTGAACCGGTGAATCGTGGCTAAGACGGTGCGAAGCGCGTCTGCGAACGCGCTGGACTTCCTCGAAATCGATGCGCTGCTTAGCGATGAAGAGCGGCTGATTCGCGATACGGTTCGCGATTGGGTGCAGCGTCGCGTGTTGCCGAACATTGCCGACTGGTTCGAGCGCGGAGTCCTTCCGCGCGAGCTTGCTCGAGAGCTGGGCGCACTCGGTCTACTGGGCATGCATCTGCACGGCTACGACTGTCCGGGTGCCAGCGCCGTCGCCTACGGCTTGGCATGCGCGGAACTGGAATACGGCGACGCCGGCGTACGCAGTTTGGTATCGGTCCAAGGATCGCTAGCTATGTTTGCGATCCACCGCTGGGGCAGTGAAGAACAGAAGCGCGAGTGGCTGCCGGCAATGGCACGCGGCGAGAAGGTCGGGTGCTTCGGACTTACCGAGCCGGACTTCGGAAGCAATCCGGCCGGCATGCGCACGACCGCGCGCCGCGACGGATCCGATTACGTTCTGCGCGGCACCAAGATGTGGATCACCAACGGCGGCATCGCCGACGTCGCGATCGTGTGGGCGCAATCCGACGGTGAAATCCGCGGCTTCGCCGTACCGACGGGCCTGCGCGGGTTTACCATTAACGACATCGAGCGCAAGCTCTCGCTGCGCGCCTCGGTCACCAGCGAGCTCGTGTTCGACGACGTACGCGTCCCGGCCGGCGCGATGTTGCCCGCTGCACGCGGTATGAGCGGTCCGCTGGCATGTCTGAGTGAGGCGCGCTACGGATTGATCTGGGGATCCATGGGCGCGGCGCGCGCGTGCTACGAGACCGCGCTGAACTACGCGAAGACCCGCGTGCAGTTCGACAAGCCGATCGGCGGGTTCCAGTTGACGCAGGAAAAGTTGGTCAACATGCTGCTCGAGCTGAACAAGGGCGCGCTGCTAGCACTGCACATCGGGCGAATGAAGGACGCGGGAACGGCGCAGCCCGCCCACGTGAGTTTCGGCAAACTTAACAACGTTCGCGAAGCGCTGGCGATCGCACGCGAAGCGCGGGCGATCCTGGGTGCCAACGGCGTCACGCTGGAGTACCCGGTGATTCGCCATATGAACAACCTGGAGTCGGTCTTGACCTACGAGGGCACGAGCGAGATTCACACGCTGATCCTCGGTCAAGCCATCACCGGCTTCGCCGCCTTCGACTAGCCCATCCGTGAGCGCCGCTCGGCGGATCCAATTCGGTAGAGCACGTGACGATGTAAGCGGTGGCCGGCCGGAATGCGCGGATGATCGAAATCGTCGCGCGGATCGCGATGCATGCCGATCTTTTCCATGACCCGCATCGAGCGCTGATTGGGAATCGAGGTCATCGAGACGACTTCCGCCAGTCCCAGCTCGTCGAACGCGTAGTCCAGGGAAGCGAGCGCCCCTTCCGGAGCTAACCCGCGACCCCAGAAGCGATGGGCCAAGCGCCAGCCGACCTCGACCGCGGGCGTGAAGGGCGCTTCGAACGGCACCGGCTGAATGCCGATGAAGCCGACGAAATCGCCGCTCTCGCGCAGTTCGGCCGCCCACAGCCCCCAGCCGCGCTGCTCGATCCCGGCTCGAGCCCAGCGAGCGAATTGGTCGCTGCTCTCCCGCGTGAGGGTGGCCATGTAGAATTCCATCACCCGGGAATCGGCGTTGAGCTCTGCCCAGGGATCGAGGTCGGAGTCGCACCATTGGCGCAGGATGAGTCGCGGCGTCTCGATCCGGGCGGGCATGCCCACAAGTATAGCCGACACCCGCGCTTGACTTTCCAACGGTGCTTCGATACTATTCCCGGGTTGTGGTCCGCTGCCGGATCGCGCTCGTTGGCGCGCCCCGGCAGAAAGTGCTAAGCAGTACGCCTGGCCCAGTGGACATCACCAGCATTTCTACTCTAGGACGAGGATCATGAAGAACATCCTTGGCCGCAAGGTTGGGATGACGAGCGTCTTCACCGACGACGGACGATACGTTCCGGTCACGGTGATCGAAGCCGGTCCCTGCACGGTGGTCGAGCGGCGCACGAAGGAGAAGCACGGCTACGAAGCCGTAGCGCTCGGCTTCGGCGCTATCAAAAAAGCTCGCGTAACCCGTGCCCTTGCCGGACATTACAAGAAGCAGGGCGTCGAGCCGGTGAGGGTCGTGCGTGAATTCCGCAGCGACATCGACGGCGTTGAAGTCGGCCAGACGATCACGGTCGCGGACTTTGAGCCGGGCGACCGCATCGACGTCGTCGGCGTTTCGAAGGGCCACGGCTTTGCCGGCGGCATCAAGCGTCACAACTTTAGCGGTGGCGGTGCGAGTCATGGCTCGATGATTCATCGCCAACCGGCATCGAACGGCGATACCAACGCCGGGCGTACCGTCAAGGGCAGCCGCCGTCCGGGTCACTACGGCGTCGAGCGCACCACCCAGCAAAACCTGGAAGTCGTCCGCGCCGATGCCGAGCGCAACGTTTTATTGGTGCGCGGCCCGGTGCCTGGTCCCAAGAACGGCCTGCTCCTCGTTCGCAAGAGCGTGATCGCCGATCGCAAGAGCCAAGAGGCAGCCAAATAATGCCGAGCGTTATCGATGCTACCGGCAAGGTCGTGCGCGAAGCGCAGACCC
Organism: Vulcanimicrobiaceae bacterium; assembly: GCA_051986335.1. GTDB lineage: Bacteria > Vulcanimicrobiota > Vulcanimicrobiia > Vulcanimicrobiales > Vulcanimicrobiaceae > JBPYDW01. Next base: position 5,167 of record JBPYDW010000161.1, read on the forward strand.
CGGCAATTTTCGAGAAAGACTACAGCGAAAAGGCGCACACGATCTATCGCGCGGTGCACCGCGAGCTCGCCAACCCGCGTGCCGGTACGGCCTCGACGAAGAAGCGCGACGAAGTCGCCGGCGGCGGACGCAAACCGTGGCGGCAAAAGGGCACGGGCCGCGCCAGACAAGGTTCGATCCGCTCGCCGCAGTGGCGTCACGGCGGCGTCGTCTTTGGTCCGCAGCCGCGCTCGTACGTGGAAGATCTAAACAAAAAGGAACGGCGCGGCGCGTTCGTCGCGGTACTCGCGGATCGCTTCAAAGCGGGAGCGATCACCGTTCTCGATGCCGGCGAGTTTAGTATCGCCAAGACCGGCGATTTCGCCAAGCTGCTCTTCGGCAGCGCCAAAGCGGCTAAGGCCGGTCCGGCGACGTTGGTAGTCTTTCGTGAGGGCGAGCACGCTGCCGGTCGCATCGCTTTGGCGGGCCGCAATCTCGAGCACGTCGGGCTTACCCATAGCGGCGCGCTCGACGTCAAAGACGTCCTGCGCTACCACCGCATCGTTTTCACGGCGGCCGCCTACGACGCGCTCTGTGCTGCGTTCGAGGAGAAGAAGTAATGGAAGCTCGTGACATCATCCTCGCGCCGCGCATCACCGAGAAATCGATGGCGAGCGCCGTGGCACAACAGTACACGTTTTCGGTGCACCCCAACGCTACCAAGACGCAGATCCGGCATGCGATCGAGGAGATTTTCAAGGTCACGGTCGTGAAGGTCAATACGATCAACGTGCGCGGCAAGTCGCGGAACTTCGCACGCCGCAGCGTCAGAACCGTCGGCAAGCAATCCGACTTCAAGAAGGCCGTCGTCACTCTCAAGCCTGGTCAGAAAATTGAGCTAGGCGGCGTCAACTATTTCGAGCAGTGATTCGCATGCATCTCACACTCAATCGCTTCGTTGCTCATCGCTCATTTACCCGAGCAAACATCGCTCTTCGCGCCTCGCGCTTGCGCGCGATATGCACGCGACTCCAAAGCGGTAGATCTTAATGCCAGTAAAGAAATATCGGCCGACCAGTCCGGGGCGGCGCTTTGTCACCACGATGGATTTCTCCGACCTCTCGAAGGTTTCGCCGGAGAAAGCCCTCACGCAAGTGCGCAAGAAGCATTCCGGTCGCAACAACAACGGCCACATTA
>JBPYDW010000162.1:0-6491 GCA_051986335.1 Vulcanimicrobiaceae bacterium
CGTCAGCGCCGGCAGCACCAGATGCCACAGTGCATCGCCGGCTGCGCGCCAGTTGCCCTCGAGCAACGCGTCGAGTACCAGCAGATGCGTGATCGGCCGCACGTCGTATTGCAGCGAAATGCGGCCCGAGATCGGAAACAGATTCCAGCCGAAATGCACCCAGGGGGCGACGCTCAGCAGATAGATCAGAATCCACCCCAACCAAAAGACCGGAATAGAGACGCCCAGCACCGCCAATCCCATCGCCGCCGCATCGAACCACGAACCAAAGCGCAGCGCGGCGAACACGCCGATCGGAACCCCGAACGCCACCGCTACCAGCAACGCCGCCGTCGCCAGCTCCACCGTCGCCGGAAAGTAGGCGGCAAGTTTGGCGCTAACGCTGTCGCCGTCGATCAGCGATTGCCCGAGATCGCCGTGCGCGACGTTCCACAAGTAGATACCGAGCTGCGAGTACCACGGCTTGTCCAGACCGAGCGCCGCCCGCAGCGCCTGCACCTGTGCCGGCGAGGCGTGGTCGCCCAGACGAATCGCTATCGGATCCCCGGGCAGCAGTTTCATGAACCAAAACGAGACGACCGTGATCGCCACGAGCACCACGATCAAGCGCAGCGTACGCAGCACGATGAAGCGAGCCAACACCTCTGCTAACTAAGCGTTCCGAGCGCGCAGTGCGAAGCTCAGCGCTTGCGACCACAGGAAGATCTTGTCGCCGAGCGAGCGTTCGTGCCGTTCGCGCAGCAAGGCTTCAGCGAAACGCGGCTTGCGCGCCAACTGCTCGAACAGCGCGCCGTAACGCGCCGGCCGCCGCTCCAGGAAATCCATCAACTTCACCCGATGCTCGAGCCGCGAAAAGAAGCGCGCATGCAACAGCCGGCCGTAGCGCGCGGCTGCCGCGGGCGGACGAGCGCGGTTTGCGACCACCGCTTCGGCCGCAAGCCGTCCGCTCATCGCTGCTTCGAAGATGCCCTCGCCGTTGGTCGCGTCCACCAGGCCGGCCGCGGTTCCGCCGACCATCGTGCCTTCAGCCGCAACGTGCGGACGCGGATGGCCGCCATACAAGAGATGTCCCTCTTGCTTCATCGCATACCGCACCCCGGGATAGAGCCGCTTGCGAACGCGAGCCTCGAATCGTTGCAGCTCTTGGCGTAGTTGCGCGCCCGGCATCTTACCACGAACGCCCAAACCAATGGCCAGGTGATCGCGCTTGGGAAACATCCAGGCGACGACCTGACGGCCATCCTCGGTCAGATAGTAGTGCAGCTCCAACGTTTGATAGGCGATTGCTTTTGCCGGCTCGTCGAGATAGACGCGGTACTGCAGGGTCGTGAGCATACCGTCGCGCCATTTGTCGAAGCCGAATCGCGGATCGGCATCGAGCGTCGCCGTTGCGCCCTGTGCGAGGAAGACGTTACGGGCAGCGATCTGCCGTCGCTGCCCCAGCTGCGTGTCGGCATACTCGACGATCGTGCGATCGCCGTCCCGTGCATAGTTGCGAAACAGTGAGCCGGTGCGAATCTGCGCGCCTTCGCTCGTTGCCCGCCGGCCGATCTCACCGTCGAGCTCTTCGCGCGTGGTGGTGTGGCCGGGGCCAAAGAAGACTTCATATTCGCCTCCGTCGAGGTCGAACAAGCCCAGGCGCGGGGTATCGCAGTGCACGAGCTCGCGGGGCAGGTCGAACGTCTCGCAAAAGCCGGGGCGCAATCCGGCGGCGCAGACGCGCTTCGCGCCAACGACGGCATCCTTCTCCAGCACGACCGTACTTACGCCGGCGCGCGCGGCTTCGCGCGCCGCGACGCCGCCGGCCGGCCCGCAACCGACGATCAGAAACTCGACGTCTTCCATGTACCGTCTATGTTGACGCGTTTCGTGGCGCCGGTCCTTCGACGACGCACATGGATGTGCTAGTGCCGCCGAAGCACAGGACGTGCGAGAGGCGGCCTTCGGCTGCTAAAGCAGCCTACGCTCAGGATGACAGGGCCGGCGCCGACGCGAACGGCGGATGCATGCCGGCGCCTGCTCCGCGGAACTATCTTCATCTGCCGATCGGCGATCGCGCTCCCGACGAAGTGAACGTCGTCGTGGAGATTCCCGAAGGCTCGCGCAACAAGTACGAATACGATAAAACCCTCGACATCTTCCGCTTGGACCGCGCGCTGCACTCGCCGGTTCATTATCCGGGTGACTATGGCTTCGTACCGCAAACGCTCGCGCTCGACGGGGATCCGCTCGACATCCTCATCCTCGTGATCCAGCCGACCTTTCCGGGGTGCCTGACCGCGGCCCGGCCGATCGGGTTGCTGGAGATGTTCGACGAAGGCAAGGAAGACGACAAGATCCTGGCCGTTCCGGTCGGGGAGCCGGCCTTCGAGGAGGTCCACAACTACACGCAGGTCTTCCCGCACACCCTGCGGACGATCTCGCACTTTTTCGAGACCTACAAGCAGCTGGAGGGCAAAAAGACCCGGGTGGTGGAGTGGCACGACGCTGCGGCCGCCCGCCGGGTAGTCAGCGAGGCCGCCCAGCGGTTCGCCGAGCAGGACCACTAGAGCTTCCGGACCAACCTTGCGCGGTTGTGCGTGGGCGCCCCTAGCCGCCTCGCTTCTTTCGTACTAAGTATAAGGACCCGGGCGCTTGCGCGCCGGGGATGTGACGTGACTACAGACCAAGCGATTCTGGCCGGCCTGGTCGGCGGCGGCCTTGCCGTCCTCTACGGCGTGCTTCTCATCCTCTGGGTGCTGCGGCAGCCCGCCGGTAATCCCCGCATGCAAGAGATCGCCGAAGCCATTCAGGAAGGCGCGATGGCCTTTCTCAAACGGCAATATACGACGGTTGCCATTGTCGCGATCGTACTGGCGATCATCATCTTCGTGGCCCCCTCGCCGCTCGGCCCGCAGTCCGCGATCGGCTTCTTGATCGGCGCGATCCTTTCAGGCGCTGCCGGGTTCATCGGCATGACCGTCTCGGTCCGGGCCAACGTGCGCACTGCGGAGGCCGCGCGCGGGGGCTTGACGCCGGCACTCAACGTCGCCTTTCGCGGCGGTACGATCACCGGAATGCTGGTCGTCGGCTTGGGACTGCTGGCAGTATCGGGCTACTATGCGATCTTGCTGCGCGTGAACGGCGGCGACGCCGGCAAGTCGCTGGCGGCGATGGTCGGACTCGCGTTCGGCTGTTCGCTCATCTCAGTCTTCGCTCGTTTGGGCGGCGGCATCTATACGAAAGCGGCCGACGTCGGCGCCGACTTGGTCGGCAAAGTTGAAGCCGGCATCCCCGAAGACGATCCACGCAATCCGGCGGTGATTGCCGACAACGTCGGCGACAACGTCGGCGATTGCGCCGGCATGGCTGCCGACCTCTTCGAAACGTATTGCGTCACGACCGTCGCCGCGATGTTGCTCGGCTATCTCCTGTTCGGAAGCACCCTGCCCGGAGCGACCACCTTCCCGCTGACGATCGGCGCCGCGTCGATCGTGGCTTCGATCATCGGATCGCTCTTCGTGTCGGTCGGAAAAGTACAAAAGAATTCGATCATGGGCGCGCTCTATCGCGGCATGGTCGTCGCCGGAGTTCTGGCGCTGATCGCCTTTTGGTTCCTCAGCCAGCGCGAATTCGGGGGAACCAGCGGTCCCAGCCCGTTGCCGATCTGGATCTGCGCGCTGGTCGGCGTCGCCGTCACTGGCTTGATCACGTTCGTCACCGAGTATTTCACCGGAACGCAGTTCCCGCCGGTAAAAAACATCGCGCAAGCATCGGTCACCGGCCACGCGACCAACATCATCGCCGGGCTAGCGGTTTCGATGCAGGGCACGGCCTGGCCGGCGATCATCATCGTCGTCGGCATTCTCGTTTCGTACGCCATGGCCGGCGTGTACGGCGTCGCCATCGCGGTCACGTCGATGCTCTCGATGGCCGGTATTGTGGTGGCAATCGATTCATTTGGACCGATTACCGACAATGCCGGCGGCATCGCCGAGATGGCCGACATGCCCGAAGACGTGCGCAACGTCACCGATCCGCTCGACGCGGTCGGTAACACGACGAAGGCCGTAACCAAAGGCTATGCAATCGGCTCGGCGGCGCTGGCGGCGGTCGTGCTCTTCGCTTCGTTCTTACAGGAGCTGATCAATCACAAGTGTCCGGGAACCAACGTCAGCGCCTGTGCCGCCGGCGTGACGAATCTCTTTGCGATCGGTAACCCGTACGTATTGACCGGCCTCTTCATCGGCGGCCTGCTGCCGTATCTCTTTGCTTCGCTTTCGATGCAAGCGGTGGGACGCGCCGGCGGCAAAGTGGTCGAGGAAGTGCGCCGGCAGTTCCGCGACAATCCCGGCATCATGGCCGGCACCTCGAAGCCGGATTACGGCACCACCGTGGACATCGTCACGCGCTCGGCGCTCAAAGAGATGATTCTCCCGGCGTTGATTCCGGTCGGCGTGCCATTGGTAATCGTGCTGCTCAGCGTCTTCGGCGTGCTCAAAGGCACGACCGGCGCGCAAATGATGGGTGGCATCTTGGTGGGCTCGATCGTCACCGGTTTGTTCGTCGCCATCTCGATGACGACGGGCGGCGGCGCATGGGACAACGCCAAGAAGTACATCGAGGACGGAAATCTCGGCGGCAAAGGCTCGCCGGCGCACGCCGCAGCCGTCACCGGCGACACGGTGGGCGATCCGTACAAAGACACGGCCGGCCCGGCGATCAACCCGATGATCAAGGTGCTCAACATCGTGGCGCTGCTGTTGGTCGGATTCTTGATACACTGACGTTTACGAGCCTTTGGCGATGAAGTAGAACATGGCGATCGCCGCTGCGCCCATGAGGACAACCGAGGCCCAGCCCCAGGCGCGCGCCGCTAGCGAACTCGTCCACTCTTTCATGACCCGCTTGTCCGACGCTAGAACCACGATGACCGCGATCAGCGGCACCGCGGCGACGCCGTTGAGCACGGCAGACCAGAAGAGCGCGCGGATGGGATCGATGCGAAGCAGATCCATCAGGATGCCGATTAAGATGCCGGCGGCGATCACGCCGTAAAACTGCGGTGCGCGATCTGGTCTTTCGTTCAATCCTTCGCGAAACTTGAACGTTTGGGCAACGACGTAGGCCGAGGAACCCGCGATCACCGGCACGGCAAGAATTCCCGTTCCCACCATGCCCAGCGTGAACAATAGCGCGGCAAAATTTCCCGCTAGCGGGCGCAGTGCTTCTGCCGCCTGTTGGGCCGTGGCGATGTTGGTCCTCCCGTGCGCGCCAAGCGTTGCTGCCGTGGTTATGATGATGAATGATGCGACCAGGTTCGAGAAGATCATGCCGGTGTTGACGTCCGTGTGGGCATCGTTGACCGATTGCCGGTCGGTACCGCGTCTCGCCGCGATCGTCGTCTCACCGGCTTCTTTCGCTTCCTCGATCATCAACGATGACTGCCAGAAGAACAGGTACGGCGTGATCGTGGTTCCGAGAACGCCGACCATCGTCGAGAGCCATTGAGCGTTCAGGCTTACGTGCGGAACGACGAAATTCAAGAGCACCGTTGGCCACGGCGGGTGGACGATGAACGCCGTGATGACGTAGGCGAAGAGCGCTAACGTCAACCACTTGAAAGTCCGCGCGATCAGCGCGTACGACAGCCACACTTGCGCGGCGAGCAGGCCCATACCGAAGAGAAAGACCCACGCATCCACCGGAAGCGGAAGGACGAGATGCGCCGAGGCTGCCATGCCGGCGATGTCGGCGCCGACGTTGAAAGTGTTCGCCGCGATGACAACCGCCGCAAGAACGTAGGCGACGGGAAGCGGCAGACGCTTGCGCATCAGCGCGGCAAGGCCCTCACCGGAGACCAGCGCGATGCGCGCGCACATGCCTTGAATGACGGCCATCATCGGCGTCGAGATCAACGTAAGCCATAGCATCGAAAACCCGGTCGCGGCGCCCGCAACCGAGTAGGTGGAAATTCCCGATGGGTCGTCGTCGGCGGCACCCGTGATGAGACCCGGCCCGAGTATCCCGAAAAAATGGCGAACGCGGTCAAACGCCGATTGCGGTTTCTTCAATCACCTTCTCCCTGCGCTGCGTTTCAAGACGGCTCGCAGGGTTGTTCCCACGCTCCCGGCGTTTGTCACGCGAATGCGCGACGGTTCGTCTCTTGCGCTAGCTCGCCTTGGGCTGATGCGCGAACCGCTCGGCGGCGCGCGCTTTCGCTCGCGCCGTCCATTCGGCGCGATCGCGGGGCGCGGCGGTCGTCACCAGCGAGTCCATGAGCCGCTTTGCAACGACCGTCACCTCGTCGACCGCACGCTGGAACGCTGCTTCGTTTGCGTGAGACGGCTTGGTAAAGCCCGAAAGCTTGCGCACGAACTGTACCGAGGCGGCGCGGACCTCCTCGTCGGTGGCAGGTGGATCGAAGTTAAAGAGGGTTCGAATGTTCCGGCACATGCCCGTATTATAGAGCGTCCCTTTGGGTATAGGGAAGGCATGCGGATTCTAGCTCA
>JBPYDW010000163.1:0-2427 GCA_051986335.1 Vulcanimicrobiaceae bacterium
CCGTCGCCGACGCCTCGGCGAAATCGCGATAGAGACGGCGTCCGTGTTCGTCGGCGTAGCGCCGTCCGGCTACGCTTGCGACGTCGTCATCGCTCGCCCGAACGATTTCGGCGTCAGCCACGCCGGGCCGCGAGTTCGCGCAGCAAGCCGTCGGCCGCGCGCCGCCGGTGGCTGATCGCATTCTTCTCGCTCTGCGAAAACTCGGCAAGCGTTCGCGACTCGCCTTCGGGGATGAAGATCGGATCGTAGCCGAAGCCAAAGCGCCCGCGCACCGCGTGGCCGATCGAGCCGACGACAACGCCAAAGCTCTGCAGTTCAAAGCCGTCTTCCAGATGCAGCACCATCGCGCAGACGAATCGTGCGGTGCGCGGCTCGTTCGCCACCGCCTGCAACTCTGCCAGAATGCTCTCGCGCCGGTCCGGCCACCTTGCGTCGGCGCCGCCGTAGCGCGCCGACAATACGCCCGGGCGCCCACCCAGCGCCTCGACCTCAAGACCGGAATCGTCGGCCAGCACCGCGCCGCGGATGCCGGCTTTACGAAGTTGTTCTGCCAAGCCGCGTGCCTTCAGCCGCGCGTTTTCGGTGTACTCGCTGGAATCTTCAGACACCGGAACGTAGAGCGGATAGGTATCGAGCTCCAGTGGCGAGCCGGCGAAGATCGCTCGCATCTCGGCGAGCTTGCCGGTATTCATCGTCGCCACAAACGTCTTCACCGAAGCATCAACTCTCCAGCCGTAGCACGGCCATGAACGCCTCCTGCGGAAGCTCCACGCGACCGACGCGCTTCATCCGTTCCTTGCCCGCCTTCTGCTTCTCCAGCAGTTTGCGTTTGCGGGTGATGTCGCCGCCATAGCACTTGGCCAAGACGTTCTTGCGCATCGCGCTCACCGTTTCGCGGGCCACGATCTTCCCGCCGATGGCGGCTTGGATCGGCACGTCGAACATCTGTCGCGGGATCAGTTCTTTGAGCCGGTCGGCCAGTGCTCGCCCGCGAGCCGCCGCCCGATCGCGCGCGATGATGAACGAGAGCGCATCGACCGGCTCCCCGTTGAGCAGAATTTCCAGCTTCACCAAGTCGCCCTCGCGATAGCCGATGACGTCGTAGTCCAGCGATGCATATCCCTTGGTTCGCGACTTCAGCTGATCGAAGAAGTCGACGATGACTTCGATTAGCGGCATCTCGTAACTGAGAATCACGCGGCCGTCGTGCATGTACTCCATATTCGAAAGGGAGCCGCGCCGGCTTTGGGTCAGCTCCATGATCGATCCGACATAGTCGGGCGGCGAGATGATCGTCGCCTTCACGTACGGCTCCTCGATCGTGTCGATGAGGTTCATCGCCGGCAGCTTCGAAGGGTTGTCGATCAGTTCTACTTCACCGTCGGTCTTGGCGACGCGGAAAACGACTGACGGCGACGTCGCGATCAGGTCGAGCGTATAATCGCGCTCGAGCCGCTCTTGCACGATCTCCATGTGGAGCAAGCCCAAGAATCCGCAGCGGAACCCAAAGCCGAGCGCCACCGAGCTTTCCGGCTCGTATACCAGCGCAGCGTCGTTGAGCTTCAGCTTCTCCAACGCGTCGCGCAGGTCGGCGTATTCGGCGCCTTCGTTCGGGTAGAGACCGCAGTACACCATAGGAACCGCCTTGCGATAGCCGGGCAGCGCGACGTGCGCCGGATTGTCCGCCGATGTGATCGTGTCGCCGACGTCGATGTCGCCCAGCGACTTGATGTTGGCGATCACATAACCGACGTCGCCCATTCCCAGGCGTTTGACCGGCCGCATTTGCGGCGAAAAGATGCCGACCTCGGTGCACTCGTACACGCGTTGGTGAGCCATCGACATGAAACGCGTTCCTTCGCGCAGCTCGCCGTCAACGACGCGCACGTACGAGACGACCCCGCGGTACGGATCGAACTGCGCGTTGAAGACCAGCGCGCGCAGGTGATCGATGTGGCCGGTCGGCGGGGGAATGCGTTCCACGATCGCTTCCAAGATCTCCTCGATGCCGATGCCGTTCTTGGCGCTGGCCAAAATGCAGTCGCTGCGCTCGATGATCAGCAGCTCCTCGACTTCGCCCATGACGCGCTCTGGATCGGCCGCCGGGAGATCGATCTTGTTGATGACCGGAATGATCGTCAAGTCGTGCTCGGCGGCGAGATGATAGTTCGCCAGCGTCTGGGCTTCGATGCCTTGCGCAGCGTCGATGATCAACAGCGCACCTTCGCAGGCTGCCAGCGAGCGCGAGACTTCGTACGAGAAATCGACGTGGCCCGGCGTATCGATCAGGTTCAGTTCGTATGTCTGGCCGTTGCGCGCAGGGTAGTTCAGCGTCACCGGGTGCATGCGGATCGTGATGCCGCGCTCGCGCTCGAGGTCCATCGCATCCAGCGCCTGCTCGGCGAGATCGCGTGCCTCGATCGTACG
>JBPYDW010000164.1:0-10470 GCA_051986335.1 Vulcanimicrobiaceae bacterium
CGCGCGATGCAACTCCTCGGTGATGCGCGCAAACGGTACCTCGAACGGCACCTCGATGAGTGGAAAGCTGGCGACATCGGCCTGCTCGCGCGCCCCGGGCGAAAAGTGCTCGACGAATTTGGGGACGGCCATCAAAACGCCGGAAACGCCGGCCGCCGCGAGGTCGACGATCTGACGCCGCTGGCCGCTCTCCTCGGACGGCCAGCTGTAGCCGGTGGTCAGCAAGAGAAAGCCCGGTCGCATCCAGGGAACGGGGTCGGGCAGATCCACCACGTGCGACCAAATGACCTCGCGGTCGCCGCCCGCCTTGCCCGCGACCAAGGCGGCCGTGGCCAGGGACGGGAAGGCTAGGACATCGGTGATCTTCACGGCTTTCCCTTGTGCGGTGGAACCAAGAACAGAGCGAAAATTGTCTAATTCGCACGTAGAGTTTTGTTCGCGCCTCCTTTACCCTAAGTGCACGCCACTCCCCTGAAAGGACCACAACCGGTGCAGGCCGTCTCCGGAAACGCCGATCTTGCACGCCGGCGGGCAAGCAGCACGCCGCGCGGCGTCTCCAGCGTCCATCCGATCTCGGTCGTCCGCGCCTCCGGCGCGCGGCTGTGGGACGCCGACGGCCGCGAGTACATCGACTTTATCGGCGGCATCGGCGTGCTCAACGTCGGCCACGCCAATCCGGCGGTGGTCGACGCCATCGCCGCGCAAGCGCAGAACTCGACGCACCTCTGCTTTCAGGTAACGAGCTACGAACCGTACATCGCGCTGGCCGAACGCCTCAACGCGATCGCGCCGGGAGCGACGAAGAAAAAGACGCTGCTGCTCTCCACCGGTGCCGAAGCGACCGAGAACGCGATCAAAATTGCTCGCTCCTACACGGGCCGTCCGGCGGTCGTCGCCTTCACGCACGCCTACCATGGCCGCACGCTTTTGGCGCTGACGATGACCGGCAAGGACAAACCGTACAAGCAGAACTTTGGACCGTTTTGCAGCGACGTATTCCACTCGCCGTATCCGTCCGATCTGCACGGGTGGTCCACGGCGCGCGCGTTGCGAGCGCTTGAGGAACTCTTTGAATCGAAGTGTCCGCCCGGCCGCGTCGCCGCAATCATCATCGAGCCGGTGCTGGGCGAAGGCGGCTTTTTCGTCGCGCCGCCCGAGTTCTTGCGCGCTCTGCGCGAGCTCGCGTCGCGCCACGGCATCGTGTTGATTTGCGACGAGGTGCAGACCGGTTTCGGACGTACCGGCCGGCGATTTGCCGTCGAGCACACCGGCATCGAGCCGGATCTCATCGCGATCGCAAAATCGGTGGCCGGCGGCTTGCCGATCTCGGCAGTCATCGGCAAAGCCGAGATCATGGATGCGCCCAATCCGGGCGGCTTGGGCGGCACGTTTGCCGGCAATCCGGTCGGGTGCGCTGCCGCGCTGGCCACTCTCGATATCATCGACGATGCGTTCTTAGCGCGCGCGGAGCGGATCGGTGCGCGAATACGTGCGCGCTTTGCATCGCTGGCATCGCGGTTTCCCAACGTCGTCGCCGACGTGCGCGGGCTGGGCGCGATGGTCGCGATCGAACTGCGCGAAGCCGCCCAGGGCGCGACGCTGGTCGCGCAGATCCTCGCCGCAGCCCGCGAGCGGGGTGTCCTGCTGATGCCGGCCGGGTCGGGCAACGTCATCCGCACGCTCGTTCCGCTGGTTATTGACGACGTTACGCTCGATGCCGGGCTGGACCGCATCGAAGAAAGTTTTCAGACAGTTCTACAGTCCACTGAGGTGAAAGAAAATTCTTGAACGCACGCACGCAGAGGTTTACGCCTACACGAGCAAACTGCTCGAACTAATTGCCAAACCGGAGATTTCCTCCGAAGACGCCGCCTGGATCACGCGCGAGACGGTCGAAAACTTTCGCGACCATGTGAATCCCGGGTTTCTCGAATACCGCAAGGCAACGTCCGTCGACCGGGCGGCCGCTGCCGTCGAGTGGTCGGACGCCGGCCCCAACAGCTACCGTGACGTCAACGGCAAGGAGTACATCGACTGCCTCGGCGGATTCGGCATATTCAATGTCGGGCATCGCCATCCGAAGGTTATCGCCGCGGTGCAAGCCCAGCTCGCGCGGCAACCGCTGCACAGTCAAGACCTGCTCGATCCGCTGCGCGCGATGCTTGCCAAGACGCTCTCCATGCTCACGCCACCCAATCTCGAGTATGCCTTCTTCTGCAACAGCGGCACCGAAGCGATCGAAGCGGCCCTCAAGCTGGCTCGCGCCTTCGATCCCAACAAACAGTCGGTCATTGCCGCGACCAAAGGTTTTCACGGCAAGAGTTACGGCGCGCTCTCGGTGAGCGGAAAAGGCGAGTTCCGCCGGCCCTTTGGTGCGCTGCTGCCGAACATCGAGCACTTTCCTTTCGACGACCTCGCGTTGTTGCGCCAGAAGTTCGAGCGGCTCAAAATGGTGGGTGAGGACGTCGGCGCGGTACTGCTCGAGCCGGTTCAGGGTGAGGGCGGCGTCAACATCCCTTCCGATGATTATCTTCCCGGCGTGCGCGCGCTCTGCGATGAGTTCGGTGCCTTGCTCATCCTCGACGAAGTGCAAACCGGAATGGGCCGTACCGGAAAGATGTTCTGCTTCGAGCACTATGGGATATCGCCGGATATCCTCTGCTTGGCCAAGGCGTTCGGCGGCGGCGTAGTTCCGGCCGGCGCGGTGATCGGATCAAAGGCCGTGTTTTCGCGCCTGTTCAAGAATCCGTTCCTGCACACCACGACCTTCGGCGGAAATCCGTTAGCCTGCGCTGCAGCCATCGCTACGATCAACGTTTTGCTCGAAGAGCGCCTGCCGGAACGCGCGGCAGCGATGGGAGCGAGCATGGTGGCCGGTCTGCGGACTGCCGTCGCCAAGCATCCGGAGCTGGTTGTGGACGTGCGCGGCAAAGGGCTGCTGATGGCGATCGAGTTCGTCGATCACCAAACCGGTTTCGAGTTCGGAAAGCGCATGCTCGACGCCGGCGTGCTGGTCGCCGGAACGTTGGTCAACGCGCAGGTCGTGCGCGTCGAACCGCCGCTGACCATCACCCAAAAGGAAGCCGACTACGTCTGCGCGGCGACCGGACGCGCGCTCGCGGAAATGTCATCACTCGTTACAGCGGGGTAAGGGAATCGTGGAAACTCTCAACGGAACGGCCGTCAACTCGGAAGAGATCCTGCGCAATCTCACACGCTCGGGCCAGACGATGCTGATGTATATCGACGGACGCTGGTGCGAAGCATCCGACGGCGGCACGCGAGCGCTGATCGATCCGGCAACCGGTGCGACGATCGCACGCGTTGCCGAAGGCACGCGCGACGATGCGCGCCGAGCGATCGTCGCCGCCCGCGCCGCCTTTGACGACGGACCCTGGAGTAGCACGCCGGCGCAAGAACGCGCGCGGCTGTTATCGCGGTTAGCCGACAAGATCGAGGAGAACGCCGCCGAGCTCGCCCGCATCGACACGCTCAATAACGGTAAGCCGTTGCGCGAGAGCGAGTACGATGCCGCCGACGCCGCCAACTGTTTTCGCTACTACGCGGGCCTGGCCACCAAACCGCACGGGCAGAGCTTTGACGTTCCGGCCGCGTCGCAAACGTTCACGGTGCGCGAGCCGATCGGCGTCTGCGGGCAGATCATTCCTTGGAATTATCCGCTCCTGATGGCCGCCTGGAAACTCGCGCCGGCGCTGGCAGCGGGCAACGTTTGTATCCTCAAACCTTCGGAGCTCACCCCACTTTCAGCGTTGCGGCTGGCGACGTTCGTCGAAGAGCTCGAGTTCCCGCGCGGAGTGGTGAACATCGTGCTCGGCGCCGGGCCGGTAGTCGGTGCCGAACTCGCCGAAAGCGACCTCGTCGACAAGATCGCGTTCACCGGTGGAACGGTCACCGGTCGCTCGATCATGCACGCCGCCACCGGCAACCTGAAGAAGATCTCGCTCGAGCTAGGCGGTAAGTCGCCGAACATCGTTTTTGCCGACGCCGACTTCGATACGGCAGTCGACTACGCGCTGTTCGGCATTTATGCCAACGCCGGGCAGGTCTGCTCCGCCGGTTCGCGCCTGGTGCTACAAGAGTCCGTCGCCGAACCGTTTTTGGCTCGGCTCGTCGAACGCGCCAATAAGATTCGCGTCGGAAACGGCTTCGATCCGCAGACCGAAATGGGGCCACTGATCTCGCGCGCGCACATGGAGAAGGTCGAGAAATACCTGCAGATCGGCGTGGAGGAGGGCGCGCGCCTCCTGTGCGGAGGAACACGACTAGAAGGCTCGCTCGCCGGCGGCAACTTCATCGCTCCGACGATCTTCGATCGTACCCAACCGGCGATGCGCATCGTGCGCGAAGAGATCTTCGGCCCGGCGCTGGTGGTGCAGACGTTTAGCGACGAAGCGGACGCGATACGCGTCGCCAACGACACGATCTACGGTCTGGCCGGGGCTGTGTTCACCCAAGATATCGCCAAAGCGCATCGGGTGATCCGTAAGCTGCGCGCCGGCATCACCTGGATCAATACGTATCATCCCACCTATAACGAAGCGCCCTGGGGTGGCTACCGGCAATCGGGCATCGGCCGCGAGCTCGGCACGTATGGCTACGAAGCGTACACCGAAGTCAAGCAGATCAACGTCAATCTCGCCGTCGAACCCAGCGGTTGGTTTAGCGAGTAACGGCCCGCCGAGTACACCGTTGCTGCTGGGCTATTTTGTGCGTTCGGAAGCAGCATAGCGCACGCTTTCAGGTGTCGCTTTGGCGCGAGCGGGTATAACGTCGCACGGCTCAATAGCCATGAGGAGTGATACCAAATGAAAGTACATCTCGCAACGATCCTGGGTCTGGCCGCCTGCTGCGGCGCGATGGGCGTCGCGAATGCACAGACGACCACCACGACGCAGACGACAACGACGCAGACGACCTATAACGACGCATCCTGCGGTACCTGGAACGGTGACACCTGGGTTTCGAACGGATCCTGCGGTGACCCGACCCTGCATCGCCACGAACGCGTCGTCGGGACGATTACGTTCGTCAAAGGCCATCTGGTGACGGTTCAGCAGACGGATCGAACGCTGGTCATCAACGATGCACCGGCGCTGAACAACCAGCTGACCGGTCGCGTAGCGGTGGGCCGCCAAATTACGGCGCATGGCTACTGGGACAGCGGCACGTTCTACGCGACGCTGATCACGACGACGAACCCGAGCGATCCGAGCCAATAGCGCACTAGCGCGTTCGTTAGACCCGCGAAAGCCGCTGCTCCCGAGCAGCGGCTTGGGTTATGCCGTCGCCGTCGCCCGCGCGCTAAATCCGGCGTAGGTGAGATACGCCCCGAGAATTACGAAGACGCATCCGTAGATGATTCCTATCCCGGGATAATCCCACGTTCCCGCGATGCTCGCCACCCAACCGCTGGACAAGAACAGCAGAAACACACCTTTTAAGAGCGACATCCAACCGATAAGCGTCACAACGATCGCGGGAAGTCCGGACCAGATATTGTGCGTCAGAACGACGGCCAGACCGACGGTCAAGGCGATTAAGCCGGTGACGTACATCAATGGCACGTCTTTTACCATCAACATTATCGTGTTCGCGAAATCGGCATGGCGAACGAACATGTCGAGGCCGGCAATTAAGAGAAACAGCCCGATGAGCCGGCTGAGGTAGATGGTTCGAGCGGACATTGTGCTTCCTTTTCTTATGCCGTCGGCTCCGCCCTCGCGCTAAATCCGGTATAGGTGAGATAGGCGCCGACGATAACGAAGATGCAGGCGTAAAACGTGGCCAGAGCGCCGAAGTTGATCGAAGCGAAGAAGTTCGACTCCAATCCGCCGGACAAGAACAATATCGCTATGCCGCGCAGGATCGAGAGCCAACCGATAAGGGTGATGACGATCGCCGCTAGGCCCGACCAAACGTTGTGCGCCAGCACGATAGCGAGCCCCACGCCCAGCGCGCCGATGCCGACGACGTACAGGAGAGCCTGGTCTCGCGTCATGAGCATCATGATATTCGCGAAATCGGCCCGGCGAGCGAACATCGAGAGGCCGACGATTATGGCGAACGTACCGATTAGTCGGCTAAGGTAGATGGTTCGAGCGGACATGCTGCCTCCAAGCGAAGCGCCCGGCACTACACCGGCGACGCTTACCTTGGCCATCGTCAAGCAAAAATGCTAGCGGTGGCCGTCGGCCGCATTCCTGGAGGGGAACCGGAAAGGCTGGCCCAAGGGCAAGAGATTGACCGGGGACCTACGCGAGAACACCGGGGGGAACGACCGTGCCCTTACATAGGCGCAGGCATGTGCCCGATGATCCTGCTTCAGATACGTACGCGACGCGCGGAATGGAAGCAGAGATTCCCAAGCACTCGATCCCAGATGAGGGTCTGCGCCCCGACGTTGCGTTTGCGCTGATCAACGACGAGCTGATGCTCGACGGCAATGCGCGCCAAAATCTGGCGACGTTCTGCCAAACTTGGTTCGATGACGGAATCCACAAGCTCATGGATCTGAGCATCGACAAGAACATGATCGACAAGGATGAGTATCCGGCGACGGCCGAGATCGAAGGCCGCTGCGTGCATCTGCTCGCCCACCTTTGGAACTCTCCGGCTGCCGGCAGCACGATCGGCTGTTCCACGACGGGCTCGAGCGAAGCAGCGATGCTCGGCGGTCTGGCGTTGAAATGGAAGTGGCGCGAGCGGCGCGCACGCTTAGCCAAATCCAGCGATAAGCCGAACTTGGTTACCGGCCCGGTGCAGGTGTGCTGGCACAAGTTTGCACGCTACTTCGATGTCGAGCTGCGCGAAGTACCGCTCGAGCGAGACCGCCTGATGCTGACGCCGGACGAAGTGCTCAAGCGCGTGGACGAGAACACGATCGGGGTCGTCCCCACCATGGGCGTTACGTTCACGTGCCAGTACGAACCGATCGCCCAAATCGCCCAAGCGCTGGACGAATTTCAGCATTGGTCCGGAGTGGACGTCCCAATCCATGTCGACGCGGCGTCGGGCGGCTTCGTTGCACCGTTCGTCCAACCCGATATTCTCTGGGATTTTCGCCTGCCACGCGTTCACTCGATCAATGCGTCCGGTCACAAATTCGGACTCGCCCCGCTCGGCGTGGGGTGGGTCATCTGGCGGGAAGCCGGCGACCTGCCCGAGAGCCTCATCTTTCGCGTGAACTATCTCGGCGGCGACATGCCGACGTTTGCGCTCAACTTCTCGCGGCCGGGCGGACAGGTGATCTGCCAGTATTACCTGATGCTGCGCTTGGGCATGGACGGGTATCGCCGCATTCATCAGAGTTGCTACGACACCGCTGCGCACATCGCCAACGGTATCGAAGAGATGGGACCGTTCGAGGTGCTCTTCGACGGCAAGAGTCAGGGCGGAATTCCAGCCGTCTCCTGGACGATGCGCACCGATGCAAAGGTCAGCTACTCGCTCTTCGACCTTTCCGAACGCTTGCGCTCGCGCGGCTGGCAAGTACCCGCCTACACGATGGTTCCCAACATCTCCGAGATGGCGGTGATGCGCATTCTCGTGCGCCATGGATTCAGCCGCGACCTCGCCGATGCGCTACTGGCGGACATCGCGCGAACGCTGGATTACTGTGAGACGCACCCCCTCTCGAAGCCGATGACGGCTGCCGAAGGCGCATCGCACAGTCACGATGCGCGGCCCAGAGTTCTGGAACACCCCTGAATTCGAGGGAAGAGACAACGCTCACCAACCGATTCAAGCGGCGTGATTTCATCGCGACGCTCGCCTCGCTGGCGCTGGCGGAGTCGGCGCTGCCGGTGCGCGCGCAATCCGCGCCGGCCTACTATCGCAGCGTGCTGGCGAAAGGACCGGTGGGGTTTTGGCGTTTGAACGAACGCAGCGGGCCAACTGCCGCCGATAGCAGCCGCAACAACCACGACGGATCGTACGTCGGACAACCGCTATTCGGACAGTCCGGGCCGATTCGCGGCGACACGAGCGTCAGCCTGAACGGCCGCAGCTACGTGCAGATCCCAAGCAGTCCGCAATTCAGTCAGCCGACGAGCGGGCAAGGCCTGTCGTGGAGGTGTGGATGCGTCCGGAGGTGCTGACGTTTTCCGGACAGACGGATCAAATTTACGTGCACTGGCTGGGAAAAGGCCAGCCGAATCAATACGAGTGGGGCTTTCGTTTTTACAGCAACGACTCGCCGACGCGGCCCAACAGAGTCTCGGCCTACATTTGGAATCCATCGGGTGCAGAAGGCGCGGGCGCCTACTTCCAAGACCAGCTTACCGCCGGAGAATGGATTCACATCGTGGCCTGTTACGATCCGGGAAACGCAGACGATCGAGGCGCCGGCGTTTCCATCTATAAGAACGGCGTGCTCCGCGGCAGTCCGGCACACTCGCGCGGCCCGCTCTACAGCAGTTACAACATCCGCTCGGCGCCGGGAAGCGCGCCGGTCCGGTTGGGAACCCGCGACTTGGCGAGCTTCTTCCGTGGGGCGCTCGCCGACGTGGCGATCTATCCGCGCGTCTTATCGGCCGCCGAGGTCGCCGGCAACTACCGCGCTGCCGGTTATTAAAACGGAATAGGTTCGCCCGTTACCCTCCGGAGCGCGCGAGAGCGCTTCGCAGTTTCTTGACCTCGTCGACGAACGCCATGTCGTCTTCATCTCGCGGACGGGCCAGCGGTATTGTAACGACCTCATCCAAAGTGGCGTACCGCATGACTCCGACGCGATCGGCCAGCGTAACCGCCTCCTCAAAATTATGCGAGACCATGACGATGGTCTTTTGGGTCGTCTCCCATATTTCGAGCAGGTCGACGTGGAGCTCGTCGGTGATCACCGGATCCAAAGCCGAGAACGGCTCGTCGAGCAACAGGACCTCCGAGTCAACGGCGAGCGCTCGAGCGATTCCGACGCGCTGACGCTGTCCTCCCGATAGCTCCCGCGGATACTTTCGCGCAAAGCCCTCGAGGTGCACCATTTTTAGGTACCGCTCGGTAACGTCATCGGTCTTCTCTTCATCGAAGCCTTGCATACGTGCAGCAAAAGCAACGTTCGCTTCAACGGTCAGCCACGGAAGCAGCGCGTACGACTGAAAGACCATCCCGACGCGATCCGGCCTCACCAGCTGCCCGCTCGAAGGCCGCTCGATACCGGCGATCATCTTGAGCACCGTGGATTTGCCGCAGCCGGATGGCCCTACGAAGCAGAAAAACTCACCACCCTTTACCGTCAGCGAGAAATCCTGCACCACGTACACCGGAGGGTTTTCGTACGACTTGCTGACGTGCGAAAATGCGATCGGCGCCTCCATCAATCGAACCTAAACCTCTGGGCAAAGCGTAACAGCGGTTGCCACACAAAAAGGTTGATAAGCGCAACGAGAACGATCATAGTGGCAAGCGTCGCCACGAAGACCGCCGTCTCTCCCTGCGCGTTTGAATCGACCAGCAAGCTCCCGAGGCCCAGCAAATCCTGCGATGGCGTCCCGTGCGGAATGTAGGTATGGAGCACCTCAGCCACGATGACGATCGTCCACCCCTGAGCCCAAGCCAGGATCGAGCCGGTAATTACAAATGGCAAGATAGCCGGCAGGGTAATGTACCAGAATTTCTTAATTCCATGAACGTTGAAGACGATGGCCGCCGACTTTATGTCGTCGGGGATCGTTTGCAAGCCGCCGATGACCGGAAAGACGATGTTCCATATCATCGAAATGAAGATGACGAAGACGGCCGCGAGCTCGAAGGCGCGATAGGCAGTAAAAAAGACGACTACGACGGGAAAGAACGCGAGCACCGGTACCGATTGCAGAATGTCGGCGATCGGCAAGAGGATGCGTTGCACCCGCGGCGTGCTGGCGATGAGCAACGCTAGCGGAACGGCGACGACCAGCGAGATGAGATAGGCGAAGAGCATGCGATAAAACGTATTGAGGGCAGCCGTGAGGATGTCCCGAAGCGAGATCCGGTTGATATCGAACACGTTCCTTGGGTTTGCAAAGTGCAGCAAGAGCAGCGCAAGGACGACGACGACTACGACCGTTACTCCAATCGAAACGAGACGCCGGCCGAGTGACGTTTGGTAAAAGACGTGAACGCGATGGTAGGATGCCACCTTATCCGCCAGACCTCCCACGACCGGCTGCAGCAAAGCCTATTCGGCGTTGCCGGTCCCGCGCAATGGCTTCCCGCGCGAAGGAGACTTTACATTCCTGCGTCGCGCATACGCTGGACGAAGTATGTAGTCTGCGACAGGTGATTACCTGGAGGGCAGCGATTCATCGCCTAGATGATCGGCGAAGAACTCGTTCTCGAAGGCGACAAGCAACTCACGCGCGGCGTCGGGCTGAGCGGAGCCGTTGGGATCAACATCATCTCGATGATCGGGATCGGTCCGCTGATCACCATCCCGTTGGTGTTAGGTGCGCTGCACGGTCCGCTCTCGCTTTT
>JBPYDW010000165.1:0-2105 GCA_051986335.1 Vulcanimicrobiaceae bacterium
AGCCGCCGGAAGTGCCGCTCTTCTCCGGCGACGTGTATGCGATTTCGGCGCCGGTGATACTGACGGTCGGTAACGATTGCGCGGTCGGCAAGATGACCGTCTCGCTCGAGTTGGTGCGCGCGGCAAATGCCGCAGGGAGGAACGCGCGCTTCATTCCAACGGGTCAGACCGGCGTGCTGATTGCGGGCTGGGGCATCTCGGTCGATCGCGTCATCTCTGATTTTGCTCCCGGCGCCGCCGAACAGCTCGTCCTGTATGCCGTTCGTGAGGGCGCCGATCTGGTTGTGGTCGAAGGCCAAGGCGCGATCAATCATCCGGCGTACGGTTGCGTCACCTACGCGCTGATGACCGGCTGTGCTCCCGACGCGCTCGTCCTAGTCTACGATCCTCGCCGCACCAACATAGAGTCGTATCCGACGCCGGCGTTAAGTTATCGCCAGTCGATCGAGCTGCACGAACGAGTGCTGGATGCGCTGAAACCCGCAAAGGTCGTCGGCATCGCGCTCAACACGCAGGGCCTGCCCGAGGACGATGCACGCAACGAAATCGAGCGCGCTCGCAACGAAACGGGACTTCCGGCAGACGACCTTGTCCGCTTCGGCGCCGAGCATTTCTACGCGGCAATCGCACCTGCGATCGTGAAACGTCCGCCGCTGACGGCGGTCGCAGGGGCGTGATCGCCCCGCGCGGCCTTGCGGCTGCGCTAGCAATGCTCGTTCTCGCGGGCGGCTGCACCAAGACTGCGCAGCAGCGGGGGCACGGCCAATCCAACGCGTGGACGATTCCGGGCGTTCTGCGTCTGGGCGAAGACGAAGAACCGGACAATCTCAACCTCATGTTCGCGCACACCGCGGCAACCGATTCGATTGCGGGATTGCTTTTTTCGTTCGTGCTGCGTTACGATGCGCGCGGAAACTATATTCCGGATCTCGCGACCCAAGTGCCGACCCTACAAAACGGCGGAATAAGCCAGGACGGCAAGCGCATCGTCGTCCATCTGCGTCGCGGTGTCGTCTGGGCCGACGGCGCGCCGCTCACGTCGGCCGATTGGCTCTTCACCTATCGCGCCGTCAACAATCACGCAAACAACGTCAAAACCCGCTACGGCTGGGACGCGATCGAATCGGCAAGCGCGCCAGATCCGTACACGATCGTCATTCGACTTAAGCGCCCGAACGTCGCCGTGCTCGGCATCCTCGGAATGGGCGGCGCCGCATATCCGCCGATGCCCGCACATCTGCTAGCCAAACTGCCCGATCTCAATGCGGCGGCCTTCAACGAGCACCCGCTTTCGAGCGGACCATACGTGCTCAAAGAGTGGAATCATGGATCCTCGCTCGTCTTCGTACCGAATCAGCGTTACTTTCGCGGCGCGCCGAAGTTGAAGGAGGTGATCTGGAAGGTCGTCCCCGACGTCAACACGCTTTTCAATCAGCTGGCGACGCACGAAGTCGACGTCTTTCCGAACGTGAACCCAAATGCGATCCCGCGGCTGGCGGAGATTGACGGTATTACGGTCGACCGCCGGTTGATCGCTAGCTGGCGGCATCTCGGCATAAACGTCAGCCGGCCATTCCTGCGCGACGTGCGGGTACGACGCGCGATCGCCGAAGCGGTCGATTGGAAGCGCATCAACGATACGGTGTTTCACGGCATCGACAAACTTGCTGTCTCCGACATCTTCCCGGAGTCGTGGGCCGCGCCGACGCTGCCGCCTTACCGCTACGATCCGTCCGGCGCTAGGCGTCTTCTCGCGGCCGCCGGTTGGAAACCCGGCGCAGACGGCCTGGTTCACAGAGGAGGGCGCACGCTGCGCCTCACGATCTATGCAACCACCGGTCATCAGGAGAACTCTGAGTCGCAAGTCCTGATTCAATCGATGCTCCACGAGGTTGGCATCGACGTCGCGATCCGCAACTATCCCGGCAGCTATCTCTTCGCTATGGACGGGCCGCTCTACACCGGCAAATACGACCTTGAATGGTCGATCGAGACGAATGGACCCGATCCGGACAACTCGGGCGACTGGAACGGTGCCTTCATTCCGCCGAACGGTGCGAATACGTCGTGGCTAAACGATCCGATCGTCAACGCGACGAGCGCCG
>JBPYDW010000166.1:0-3234 GCA_051986335.1 Vulcanimicrobiaceae bacterium
GGTCAGCGCAACGAGCATGAAAGTGAGCCACGTGTATTTGTAGGCCATGATGTCGAGGAACAGACTGGCGACGAGCAGACCGATCATTGCGGCCTCGAGTGCGATGCGCAAATCGAACAGATCGCTGGCACGGCTGACGTTGGCAAGCATGCGGAATTGTCCGTACCACGCTCCGGCCAACAGTATCAGCCCGATCACACCCAGCTCGACACCCACCGAGAGCGGCAGATCGTGTGCTACGCGGTCCCAGTACGCGAATTTCTGCTGAAACACATCGAAAAAGAAACGGTCGTAGGCTAGCGGAAAATTTCCGTACCCGGCGCCGAACAGCCAATTGTGCTTGAACGCCGCGAACCCAACTTGCCAAATCGAGAGTCGGCCCGCGCCTCCGCTTGCCAGCGCGGTAGAGAAACGGTCGGCAATCGCCGAGCGCAACAAGAAAAATGGAACGCTGGCAGCGGCCGCTATCCCCAGCAGCGCCACGCGTCGCCCACTACGGAATAG
Source organism: Vulcanimicrobiaceae bacterium (assembly GCA_051986335.1). Classification (GTDB taxonomy): domain Bacteria; phylum Vulcanimicrobiota; class Vulcanimicrobiia; order Vulcanimicrobiales; family Vulcanimicrobiaceae; genus JBPYDW01. Next base: position 505 of record JBPYDW010000166.1, read on the forward strand.
CCAGTACGCAAAAAGGACCCCGACCGCGACCATTGCGCCGCGCGAACCGCTCACGACGACTCCGGCCATCTCCAGCAGGATAAGTCCCAGTAAGGGGACGCGCCATACTGGGCGCGCGCGGAAGAGTAACATCAACGAGAGCGAGAGCGGAAGCAGTAGCGCGGCCGCAAAGTGGTTCGGATCGATCTGGCCGGAATCTTCGATGATGAACAGACGGCCGGCGCTGGTCACGTCGATTCCCGAGCGGAACAAGTAGGTTCCGTAGGCCGCCGCCACAACACCGCCGGCTATGGCTAAGGCGACGATAAACCAAAGCGTTCGTCGCCCCGCCGGCAAGATCGCAACCAGAACGTACAATCCGAAGAGCAACCACGGCGTTGTCAGACGCTGGATTGCCCAATCCTGATCGAGCGCCCACAGCACCGACAGGCTCATCCAGCCGTAGAAGGCGATCCACCACAGGATCGCCTTATTTGGGGTCGCCAGCGAACGCGTTCGCAACAACTGCAAGAGAAACGCTGCCGCGGATGCGACGGCAATCAGTTTCGTGGCGGTTCCGAAAGCCGGCAAGCGCAAAATATCGTCGAAGGGCACGAGCACGACGTACGCACCGAAAGGAAAGACCAACGGTGCAAATGCCGTGCTGTAGACAGCGAGCGGTCCGCCGATGGCAGCGATCGTGAGGGCGATGCCGGTCTTGGTTCCACTCAGCGCGATCAGCGCCAGCGCGGCCAAGAGTGCTGCGCATGCTACTGCAATCCAGGCAAACAGACGCGAGCGATTGGGCTGGGTCGCGTTGCTAGCAATCATGTGGTCCTCGTTCCGCGAATCGCGATGCGTCGAACGAGCGCCGCAACGAGTTCGCGATAAAATGCTATGTCCGTGCCGCTGGGCACGAGGATTTCGAGCACGCTGATGGAGGAGTTTCGCGAGAAATAGGCGATGCCGAGCGACTGTCCCACGAAGTACCCCACCGTCGAGCCGAGAGCTGCCCCGACCATGCCCCAACGGGGCACGAGCGCGATGCTGGTTGCGATGCAGAGTACCGCCGAAACCGTTGCCAACGTGGTGGCAACCTCCGGCTTTCCGACGCGAAGCGTGAAGTATGCTGAGATCGGGCCGCCGAGCGAAAGCGCCAGAACGCCGATCAGCAACACACGCAGCGATGCAACCATCGGCAAAAATGCAGCGCCGTACAGAATGCCGACGGCCAACGGCGCTATCAACGCCAATGCGAGACACACCGGTGCCGCGACCAGGAGATTGTGGCGAACGCAGCGCGAGGCAAGAACGGCGGCATGCCGGTTGTCGGAACTGGCAATGTGGGGCAGCGCCACGACGCTCGTAACTTGCGTTGCGGCAAGCAACGTCTCGGCTGCGGCCACCGCAAGTGTGTACATTCCTAAAACCGCGGGCGGCGAGAAAAGCGCCACGATATAGACGTCGCCGCGATAGTTCAGTAACGTCACCACGCTTGCCAGCGCCGAGCGCAGCGCGTAGCCGCAAAACTCGCGCACGCCAACGGCCGGTCCAGCTGCAAGCGAGCGTGAGTGCCGATAGAGAATTGCAGCAACGGCTGCCGCAACGAGTGCGCTGGACACGATCCAAACCGCGATGGCAACGGCCGGCGTTCGCCCGAAGATCCACAGCGCCAACCCCATCAATACCAGCGTTACCAGTGTCGATGCCAGTGCAATCGTCGTATTGATACGCACGCGTTTGATACCGATCGCATATCCGTAAGCGACCATCAGCAGGGCTGACGCCGGCAGCGATAGCGCGGCAGGAAGCGCCGACCACACGGCGCGATCGCCGGCGGCGATCAGCAGTGCGATGGCAGCTCCGGCAACGACCAGCAACCCCGCGGTTACTAGTGCCGGGCGCAGGATCGAGCGACCCGCGCCGCGCGCGAGCATGAAGTACGACGTTGCCGTCGTCAATCCGGCAAAGCCGGAAACTATCAACGCTGCATCGATCATCGGCAGCGCGTAAATGCCGCGTCCGTGCGGGCCCAGCGTGCGCGCGGTGAGGATACCCAGTGCAGCGGCCAACGCCATGTTGCTCAGGCGCACGGTCAGGGTGTAGACTCCGTCGCCGACCACGCGGCGGCGCAGCACCGTCATCTGCGCCACCTTACACGGCCCGGTGGGCGAGCACTTCGGCGGCAGTCTTCACGATCGCAAAGATATAGAGAACGACGCCGTTGTGCTGGACGTAAAAATTGTCGTAGGCTGCAACCAGCGACATGTCGGCGGGTTGCAGGTTTCGTGGCAGATGCAGCTGCGCCCAACCGGTAATACCGGGACGAACCAAGTGCCGCTGCGAGTAATGCGGGAGATCGCGCTCGAAGCGCGCCGCATATTCGCACATCTCCGGGCGCGGACCGACCAGCGACATCTCGCCGCGCACCACGTTGAGCAGTTGCGGTAGCTCGTCCAAGCTCGTGCGCCGAAGAAAGGCACCGATTCGCGTGAGCCGGCCGTCACCGGGCTGCACCCATGCACCACCGGAACCGTTGCGCATCGTTCGAAACTTGAACATGGTGAACGTGTGGCCGTCTCGTCCAACCCGCTGCTGCGCGAAAATAACCGGGTTCCCGGACGAAGCGTAGACCAGCGTTCCAATGGCGAGCGACGCCGGGGCCGCGATGATTCCACCTGCCAGCGCAAGCCCAAGATCGAGCCCGCGCATGATCGCGCGGTGCGCGGTCGAACGGACGCGGCTGCGACC
>JBPYDW010000167.1:0-2573 GCA_051986335.1 Vulcanimicrobiaceae bacterium
CCAACATACGCGATCCGCTTGGCTACGCCGTCTGGATGGTACCGGTCGTTAGCGCGCGCGTCCCGCGCAAGAGCGAATTGTGAAGGCACTTCAAATCGACCATTTCGGCCCACTAAGCGACCTCAAAATTCGCGACGTGGCCGATGCACCGCTCCCTCCCGGCTCGGTGCGCATCGCCGTCGAGGCCGCCGCCGTCAATCCGAGCGACACGGGTGTCGCTCTCGGACGCTTTCCGCAAGCTACGCTGCCTCGAATACTCGGTCGCGATTTCGCCGGGCGGATCGTTGAGGGGCCGCCCGACCTGATCGATTTGCCGGTCTGGGGCTCCGGCGGCGGGGAGCTTGGGATGACGCGCGACGGCTCGCACGCTGAGCATCTGATTCTTCCGTCGAGCGCGGCAATCACGCGCCCGTCGCATCTCACCGCCGAGGAGGCCGCGGTGGCCGGCGTTCCTTTCGTCACGGCCTGGAGCGCTCTCGTCGAGTTGGGGCGTTTCTCGGCCGGCGAATCGGTCCTCGTATCCGGTGCTGCCGGGGCCGTCGGATCGGCCGCGGTTCAGCTCACGTTGGCGCTCGGCGGACGTGCGATCGCGCTTGTCCTCGAAAGCACCGATCTGTCGCCGCTCGACGGATTGCAACTCGCGGGCGTCGTACGTTCCGATCGCGACGACGTACCCGCCGCAGTGCGCGAGCTCACGGGCGGCCGTGGTGCTGACGTTGCTCTCAATGCCGTTGGAGCGCCCGTCTTCGCTGCCCTTTCACAATCGCTGGCAAAGGACGGTCGAATGATCGTCTTTTCGGCGCGCTCGGGCCGCAAGGTCGAGCTCGATCTCTTTGACCTTTACCGCCGGCGGCTGCAGTTTTTCGGTCTCGACACGGCATCGTTTCCCCTCAGCAAAGTCGCTCATATTTACGAGCGGTTCGGCCCGTTCTTCGAGTCGAAGTCGGTCAAGCCCGTACCGATCGCCATGCGTTTTCCGCTTTCGAACGCGCGCGAAGCGTACGAGCGCGTCGAGAGCGGCGAGTCCGGAAAAGTCGTTCTACTTCCGAAGTAGCGGCGGCGGAAACGGCAACGCGGTTCGCCTTGGATTCGGTGATCCCGTCCAAATCGGCCGCGGCGACGGCAGGGGCGTCGGCGTAAAGACGATACTCGGTGCGACGGAGGGAGCCGCCGGGTTGAATGGAGTGGGCGTCGCAATAACGTCGCGCGATGAAGTCGCGACGACCAGACGACGCTCTTTTGCTTCGTAACGCACTGATGCGCCGAGCGCTCGAAGCGCTGGTCCAACCGCCACGTATGCGGCGTCGAACTGACCGCCGAACGCAGGCGCGAGCCGAACCCGTACGCGCCGATCGCCACGTTCCACGACGAGGGTGTCGCCTTCGTACCATAAGCGATCCGCAAGATCGGTCAGCAGCGGTGCCACCGGGGCGAAAACCCGCGCGCCGACCAGATAAGCATGACTGTAGCCGACGAGAGGGCGCCCGTCGATCAGCACGGTTACCGGAGCTCCAGGTGGGAATAGCAGCACTTCTCACGATATACCGCTTGCAATGCGGCGACTCATCTCCGTGTTCCGCCACGCGGTCGTGCGATTCGCGCAGGATGGGTGCGCGTTCCACGCGCAGTCGGTTGCGTTCAACGCCATCTTCGCGCTCTTTCCGCTGTGCGTCTTGGCTCTCAGCGCGATTACCCTTGTTTTGCCCGAGTCGCAGCAGCGCGCGCTGCAGTTTTTCAGCACGCTGGCGCCAACGCTCCACGACTACATCGTGAACAACCTCGCGACGTACGTCTACGGTCGCGGAATCTCGAGCGCGATCGCGCTTGTAGTTCTGATGTGGTCGGGTAAGAATCTCTTCATGGGACTCGCTTACGCGCTCGACCGGGCACTCAACGTTCCGAAGGGGCGCCCGCTCGTGTACAACCTGGCGCTTTCCATGGTCATGCTCCCGATAACCGGCATATTGCTGCTGATCGCGATCGTGCTGCCGATCGCACTCTCGATTACGTTTCACGTCGCCGGCATCCCCGATCCGCAGCGCGTCACCCACATCCTCGGCTATTTGCTTTCGATCGCGTTGGTCTTCATCGTCGCGGTCGTTTTCTACCGTTACCTTCCCAACCGAACCGTTTCATGGGCGTTTGCGCTCCGGGGCGCAGCAGTGGTAGCAGTCGCGTGGCCCATTTTGCAGTATGCATTTGCGCAGTATTTGACTCACGTCGATTTCACGTACATTTATGGCGCCCTATCGGCGCCGCTCGTCTTGCTGCTCTGGTTTTACTGCATCGGATCGATCTTTCTTTTCGGCGCCGAATATAGCATCGCGTGGGAGACCGGACATTCCGGCTCGCATCGCGAAGTGAGCTCCGTCCATGGTTAAAAGGTTCTCGCTGCGTCGCTTTCTCGGCTTGCTCTTGGTTTGCTCCTCGCTCACGTTCGCTATAGCCGCCGCGCCACCGCCGCCCGTGCCGATCGCGACGCCGCCATCGCTCGAACAGACGCCCGTCGTTCTCGTCTATCCGTTCGACGTCCAAACTGGTGCCGACCCGCGCATCGGCATGGCCATTGCGCA
>JBPYDW010000168.1:0-3767 GCA_051986335.1 Vulcanimicrobiaceae bacterium
AGCGCACCTTGGGCGCCTTGATACGGCGTGCCGGCTTTGCCGACGCACTGCGGTTGTAACGGCGCCGCGATGCCGCCGAAGAGGGCTGGATATGGTCGCCCGTAGATGTCGAAGAGGTTGTCTGCCGACACTTGGAACGCCGTCGAAGGACGCAGTTGAAATCGCGCCGTCGCGTTGAAGACCCAGAACGCCGGCAAGCTGTACGTATTGTTCGACCCGTAATACGTCGTGCCGAGGCTGTAGTACGAACCCTGCCGTGTCCGATAGTTGACGTCGGCGTATCCTTGCGAGTACGGGACGGAAACGCCGTTGATCGTATTCCATCCCGGACCGCTGGCTTGGAAGTTGATGTTCGGAATGATGCCGAGATTGGTGTTGTAGTTCAGCGGCGTACATTTATTCGCCGGCACGTTGCTGCAGTAGAAGTCCGGCGGCAGATCGTACGGATATGCCTTCGTCAGTGCGCCCTGTACCAGGAAACCCCACCCAACAGCCGGGGAGTTTTGAATGCCGAACTCCAGCCCTTCGTACCGAGCGTGCCCGAGATTCTCGGTGATCGACCCGAAAAGCGGATACCCGGTGTTCGATCCCGGCGGCTTGTAGTTGTTGGTGATGAGGAACGTGGAAGGCAGATACATGTCGAAGAGCGTCTGATAGTACGCATCGAACGAAACCGACATCGAGCCCTTGATGCGCTTGTCCACGCCGAGGTCATAGCCGAATGCCGTCTCGGGCGCGACCGACCCGTTGTTGAGATTCTCCATGAACCCGCCCGCTGGGATGCCGTTGAGATACTCCGTCGGAACCGAGCCGGGCGACGAAAGGAACGAGAGATAGGGCGGCGCGATCGACGCACCGGCCGAGAGCCGCCACGAGATGTTTTGATTCGGCTGCCATGTAAAGGCTGCGCGCGGCGCGACGTAGCCGCGCGTCGCGTCGTGCCACGTCGAGCCGCCGTCGTCGGTGTAGTGGCTCTGATATTGAATGAAGTAAGTGGCGAGGCTTGCAAAGACGTTCTTGACCGCGTAGAAGCGATCGCGAATCGCCTGGGTGGTAAACGTTTGACTCGCGCCCGGCGGCAATTGGTACTCTGCCGACAGCCCCGCCACCGGATCGTTCAACCACTGCGTCGATGCGTGGAACGAGCGGTCTGCCGAGATCGTGAAATCGCCGCCGTTTTCGCTGGTCGTCTGCAGCAAGATTGACTCGCCGCGCAGGTTATCGTGCTCCAGCGCCTGGTCGACGGCATTGAAGGTCGAAAACGTCGTTTGCTGGCCGTTGAAGAACGTCATCACGGGCGGCACCAACTTCGTGCCGCCAGGTGTACACTCGATCGCGTAGCTCGGGGTTTCCGTCGGTACGGTGCCCGTCGGACAGAGCGGCACGCCTCCCCAGGTCGCGCCGCTGAATGCGTACGTCGCGTTTGCCGGCGCGTCGAGATATGCGTAGTTCGTAGCGGAACCGGTGAAGTAGCGCGCCAGTCCCGTCCACCGTCCGAAGGTCGTGCGAAACTCGCCTTGATAGAGATTCTGCTGATCGGACGAGAACTCCGGAACGAACGCGTTGATGTCGAACGGGATGCTCGTTCCCGGCGCAACCGAGCCTTTATAACCGGGCGGCGGGGTGAAGACCGACCAGCTCCCGGTCGAGCCGACCGGCTCCAGCGAGGCCATGTCGACGCCGCCCACGTCGGAGAAGCCTTGACCGCCCAAATAACTGAGCGTAAACGAGCTCACCCGCGAAAGATTGACACGAATCTTCCCTAGCTGGGCTTTCGAATTGAAACCCGTGTTGAGACCATAGCAGCAGACGTAGAGCGGAGGGGCGAGCACTGCTGATCCGAGCAGACCGATGTATTTATAGTAGCGCTCGGGCGGCGCCGGTCCGGCGACTTCCGGAACCTGGGCTAAATATCGCCCGTCGACCTTCCACGAGAACGGTTCGCCCGCGATGAGGTTGAGCGCCGAGCCTGCCACCGGCCAATTTAGCAGTGGTCCCGGCGATCCGTTGGTCGCATAGCCGAACGCATAGTCGAGCACGTGATTCGTCGTTGACCCGGTGGCGGTGAATGCGGTATTGACGCCGCCCCACGTATCCGTGCCCACGGACAGGGTAGCTTGCGGGGTTGAGGTTGGCTGCAACGTGATGTAGTTAGCCGTTCCACCGACAGCGTAGTTGATCTCCGGACCCATGTAACCGGGCCCCTTGACGATCTCGACGCTCTGCAGCAGCGCGGGATTGAGGTAAATCGGATTGAAGCTGCCGCTCAAGCTGATCGGTGTCGGATGCCCATCGATGAGCGACTCCGTTTCGTACGGAAGCGCACCGCGAATCTGCACCAGCTGCGGGCTGCCCTGCGACGCGCCGTTGCCGTTCTGCGGCAGCCCTTGCGCGATGACGCCCGGTGTTTGATTGAGCACGTGCGTCACTTGGAGCTGCCCCTGGTCTTGAAACGTTGCGCTTTCGATCGTGTTCACCGCGGCCGTCGACGTGTTGATCGGCACGTAACCCGGACGGCTGGTCGACACGTGCGCGATCGTTCGCATCGACGAAAAGCTCGAGGCTATCAGCGTCAGATGCACCTGTTCGGTCTCGCCGATGAAGACGTCGAGGATCTGCGCGGATTGGGTGAATCCCGGCTTCGTCACGATGACGGTGTACTCGCCGGGCGCGATATTGGTCAGCGTAAACGCGCCGTGCGCGTCGGTGGTCGCGTGCGGACCACCCGGTCCTTGAACGCGCACGCTCGCCCCGCCAATCGGACGCCCGTCGTTGTCCGTAACCGTTCCAGAGACTGTCCCCGTCGTGGCCGCCCAGACTACGCCGGTCGACAGCATCGCGAAGATCACCAATATAAAACTCGCCAGACGCATAAAGCCTCGCTTTCTAGTCGGCACGAACCGGAATCGCGGCGTAGACCTTGCCGCGCGGAGTCAAGACGAAGTAATACGCGACGACCGCGTGTGGATAAAAGAGCCAGTATTCGTACATGCGGTTGCCGCTGCGGTATGACAGACCGCGATACACGGCTTTGGTCCACGCTCCCACAGCGCCCGCGCGCGTAGCTATTTCCTTAGGCGTTCCTGGAAGCGCCGACGCGATTGCCGGTGCCAGCATCTCGGATTTCTTGACGCTGCCTGCTTCCATACGCTGAAGGAGGGCGAGCGCGCGCGCCGTTACGGCTGCGTCCTGGTGTGGCGAGCCGGCGTCGAATGCTGCCTGCTCCTGCGGCGTCGGCGGATAGAACAGCGAAAAGAGCCGAACGAGCAAGTAGTCGTAATAGAAGTCGTTGCCGTTGCTGACGATGGCGATGCTGAAACGGTCGTCGGGGAAGACGGCGTTCCCGGTATGAAAGCCTTCGTTGTCGCCGCCATGCTCGAACTCGCGATGCCCGAAGAGTCTCTGCACTTCGAGTCCGAAGCCGTAACCGCCCGGAAGAGGCTCACCTTCGGCCGACATCGGCGGCGTCGTCATCGCGCCCAGTGATGCCTCGTTGACGACGTGTCCCGCAATCAGCGACTGATCCCAGGTATTTAAGTCGTGCGCGCTCGCATCGACCCCGCCGTCGCCGTAGCCGTAGTCCGCCACCGACTGCGGAATCGCGACGAACCGCCCATCCTTGTAGCTATAGCCCATCGCCCCGTCGCGCAGCGTCCACGGCAACACGCCGAAGGCGCTGTCGCGCATCCCCAGCGGCGCGAAGAACCACTGCCGAAATACTTTTCCGAGCGGCTCGTGCGTCAGTTTCTCGACGATCAATCCCAAAA
>JBPYDW010000169.1:0-2494 GCA_051986335.1 Vulcanimicrobiaceae bacterium
TTATATTCGTGGAGAAAATGTGGTCCGGCGTGCGCACCCGCCCGGGCGCCACCGGTTACGAAGGGGATCGCCGCCGGCGTCCCGTGCGCAGTACTCCCCGAGCAGCCGGCGAGTAGTGCCGCGAAGCCGACTACCAGACCGAACGCCAATCCTACTTTGAGTTGCCGCGTCGCCATGGCCGCCCTCCACGCTCGTCAATTTCCACGATGGCGCTTCACGCTCTTGCAATGGAGCTTCGTTCGAGCGCCGAACTTAGAGAAATGGCCAGGAGCCATCGAACGCGCCTAAGTGCAGCGCGTCGGTTCCCTTCAGGCGACGTGACCTTCGCGTTTACCGATATCGAAGGCAGCACGGCACGCTGGGAGCGCGACCGGGCAGCCATGCAGGACGCCGTGCGCCGCCATGACGCGATTCTGCGCGAGGCAATTAGCGAGCGGGAGGGTTACGTTTTCAAAACGATCGGTGATGCCTTCTGCGCGGTGTTCGCACGCCCAGAAGATGCGGTTGCAGCAATGCTCACCGTGCAACAAAGGTTAGCTGCGCAGGATTTTTCAGCCGTGGACGAATTGCGCGTACGCGCCGCGCTGCACACCGGCACCGCAGACAAGCGCGACGGTGACTACTTTGGTCAGGCGGTCAACAAAGTCGCGCGGCTGCTGGCGATCGGTCACGGCGGTCAGGTTCTGCTGACGGCCGAAACGGCTGCGCTCGTCGATGGCGTCTTGCCAAACGATGTGTCCGTGCGCGACCTCGGCGCTTACCATCTCAAGGACTTCGCCGAGCCGCAGCGCGCTTTTCAGCTCCTCGCGCCGGGGCTGGCGCTTGCGTTTCCACCACTGAGAACACTGGGGACGCTGCCCAGCGACCTCTCCATCGTCGACGCTGCGCAGTTTCATTCGGTCCAGAGTTTCAGCGGGCGCGATGCCGAGCTGCGCGCTGTGGACTCGGCGCTGCAGTCCGACGGAACGGTCGCAGTCGTGCACGGCCTCGGCGGGATCGGCAAATCGTCGATCGCTCGCGAGTACGGCTGGCGCAATCGTGAAAAGTATTCCGTGCTTTGGTGGCTCAACGCGCAGACGGAAGAGGGGGTTATCGACGGATTGCTGCGCTTGGGCACAATGTTCGTGAAGGGACTCGATCAGATCCCAGATCGGCGCGTCGCAGCGCAGCGCGTGATCAATTCGGTATTGGGCGGCTTCCATAAACCGGTGTTACTGGTCTTCGATAATCTGGAAGACGAAGCGCTCCTCCGGACATGGCTGCCGCGCACAGGGGCGCGCGCGCTGGCGACCTCGCGTGAGACTGCGTGGAGCGCCGACGTCAGTGTGATTCCGCTGCCGATTTGGCCGGTCGAGACCGCGATCGAATATCTACGGCGCGCAAGCCGGCGCGACGACTTCAGCGAAGCCGATGCTCGTGCCATCGCTCAAGCGCTCGGCGCGCTTCCGCTTGCGTTAGCGCACGCTGCCGCCGCGCTGCGTAATCTACGGATGGTCAGCCCGCAGCGTTACTTGGAGCGCGTCAACGAGCAGCTCAAGATCGCGCCGCGCGGAGCCGAGTATCCGATCTCGGTGTTTGCGACCTTCAACACCGCGATCGCTCAGGCCGAGCGTCAGGCTCCCGGCGCTGCGGCCGTGCTGTGTTTTGCCGCGTCGTTCGCACCTGATGCAATTCCTGATGAGCTCTTTCGCCAGGCCGTCGAGTGTTATGCCGACGGCCTGCGGCCCACCCTTGCCGGCGACGCGGCACTCGATTTGCGCTCCGCGATCGCCGACGATTTCCGCCTTGACGAAGCGCTTGGCGCGCTCGACCGCCTATCTCTGCTGTCGTTCGCCCAGACGCCGCGCACGTATAGCATGCACCGGCTTGTGCAGCTGGCCGCGCAGGATCTCGGCGGCAGTGCAGCGGCTGCCTGGCGAGAGTGCGCGGTCGTCGCTGCCGATGCGGCGTTTCCGGCAGTCGAGTTTGTGACGTGGCCGCAATGCGATCGGCTGCTCTCTCATGCGTGCAGCGCGCTGAGCGCTTTGCCGAACGATACCCGGTCGCTTCCGGCAGCCAACTTGGCACGTTGGTGTGCCGGATATCTCCGGGAAAGGGGCGAGTATCGCGCAGCCGAGCAGCTTCAAATGCGTGCGCTGACAATTCGTGAAAAAGAGCTTGGTCCCGATCATCCCGACGTTGCTGTTAGCTTGACAAATCTCGCGATCGCCATCGGCGAGCAGGGGCGTCATGCGGAGGCCTCACCGCTCTTCGAGCGCGCGTTGGCTATCCGGGAGAAGGCGTTTGGTCAGCAAGATCCCCGCGTCGCACAGGCATTGGTCAACCTCGCGCATATCTACGACGAACAGCACCGGTTTTCGGAAGCGGAGGCGCTCGATAGCCGTGCCCTGGCGATCTGGGAGGACGCGCTCGGACCGGATCATCTGCACACGGCATTTGGAATGGTTAACCTCGCGCACGAATATATGCGGCAAGAGCGTTATGCCGAGGCTGA
>JBPYDW010000170.1:0-17698 GCA_051986335.1 Vulcanimicrobiaceae bacterium
ACGCCGTTCGGATCGACGCGCAACTCCAGCGTTCCGGTCCACGGAGCGCCGCCGGACAGCGTCGTGATCGCCGTATCGTAGTGGTACGTTTGCCCTTGCGTGATACTCACTGCCAGCGCTGGGCTACTAGTCCAACCGGCTAGGGCGGCGCAGGCGACGAGCGCAAGCAAATACTTGTTAACCATGTTCAATTCAACTCGGCCGCCGCGGCGGAAGTTCCGCTCGTTTTCTCAGCGTTTTCCAGGGTTAGCGCTTGCATGAACGGCGGCATCTGGGGCGAACCGCGAATAGGGATGCGGGTAACGAAATGTTTCATTCATTTTTAAGCTGGTTGGGACTGGAGCCGCGCGTAAAGCACGTCGGCCTGCGGCCGCATCGAACGCTCGAGGTTTTTCTTCCCTACGACCGCGCCTTCGACCAGACGCTGGAGGGCATCGAACGCGAACTCGGCGGGACGGTGCGCGATCGCGACCGCGCCCGCGGCACGATCGAAGCGTCGTTCGGTCTGACCTTCAGCGAACGGCTGGCCTGTACGCTGGAGCGCATCGACGACTTTCACACGCGGGTGACGATCGAAGCGCGGCGCCCGGCGCAAGCGTCGCCGCCGAAGTCTTCGCCGTACGTCGAGGCGTTGGCGAGATATCTTTCATGACAGAACGCCGGCACCGACGTACGGCTGCAACGCCGGCGGTATGCGAACGCTCCCGTCGGCGTTCTGAAAGTTCTCCAGAATTGCAACGAGGGTTCGTCCGACGGCCAGACCCGAACCGTTGAGCGTATGGACGAACTCGGGTTTTGATGTGGCAGCCCGGCGAAAACGCACCGAGGCGCGCCGAGCCTGAAAGTCGGTACAGTTCGAGCATGACGATATCTCGCGATACGATTGCGAGCTGGGGATCCAAACTTCCAAATCGTAGGTCTTTGCAGCGTTGAATCCGACGTCGGCCGAGCATAGCTCGACCACGCGGTGCGGCAATGCGAGCTCTTGCAGGACGGCTTCCGCATCCGAGGTGAGCGCTTCGAGCGCTTGCGCCGATGCTTCGGGTGCGGTCAACCAAACGAGCTCGACCTTTTCGAACTGATGCTGTCGTATGAGTCCGCGCGTGTCTTTTCCGGCGGCCCCCGCTTCCTTGCGAAAGCACGGCGAATAGGCTACGTACTTTTTCGGCAACGCGGCTAGCTCTAGGATCTCCTCGCCGTGCAGCGCCGTCAGCGGAACTTCCGCGGTTGGAATCATAAAGAGATCCGCCTCTTGATCCTGGAACATCGCGTCGGAAAACTTGCTGAGCTGACCGGTGGACCACATCGTCCGGCGGGTCACCAAGTACGGCGGAACGACCTCGAGATAGCCCTTCGTATCCGCGCGATCGAGAAAAAACTGCACGAGTCCGCGCGAGAGGCGCGCACCCGCTCCGGTCAATATCGAAAAGCGGCTCCCCGAAAGTTTGGCGGCGCGTTCGAAGTCGAGGATGCCAAGCGCTTCACCGATCTCCCAGTGCGGTTTGGGCGCGAAACCGAAGCGCGTTGGCTCGCCCCACGATCGCAGGGGAACGTTGTCGGCGACGCTGCGGCCGGTGGGGACCGAGTCGTCGAGCAGGTTCGGAGTCTGCGCTAGTAACGCGTGCAACGGTGAGTCTGCGGCATCGGGTGCAACCGCGCGCGCCTTCGCCTCGAGATCGCGAATCTTTTGGGCCAGCGCATCGAGCACGGGTCGCAGTTCGCGCGCGGTCGCGGCCTTGTCGGCCGCTCGGCCGATCTCCGACGAAAGCCGATTCTTCTCGGCCTTGGCGCTCTCGACCGCGGCGAGCGCGGAGCGGTGCTCCGCATCGAGGCGCAGAACCTGATCGACGAACGATGCGTCGAGTCCGCGCCGAGCCAGCGACTCGCGCACGCGATCGGGATCGCGACGAAAAACCTCGATATCTAACATGAAGAACCGCCGCATTACGCAAGCCGCAAAGCCACTCCTACCTCGCAGCGCGGGGTCCGATGTTGACCGTCTGCTGGCACCCGCGCAAGCGTTGGCGATCTACACCGCCGGCGTCACTCTCGCGCAACCGCGGACCGAAACCGTTCCGCTAGCGGAAGCGGCCGATCGCGTGTTGGCGCAGTCCATTGCGGCCGATCGCGACTATCCGCGCACCGCGCGCTCGGCGATGGACGGCTTTGCGGTCAACGCCGCATATACGCCGGGTCGTCTGCGCGTGCGCGGCGAGATTCGAATCGGCCAGGTATGGGAGACGCCACTGCAAGCGGGCGATGCCGTCGGCATTCCGACGGGCGGTGCGCTGCCGGCGGGTGCCGACGCCGTCGTGCCGATCGAGGACGTGCGGCCCGATGGTCCCTACGTCGCCGTCGACGCGTCGATTCCGCCGGGAGATTGCGTAACGCCGCGCGGCGAGGACATGCGCGAAGGCGAGATCGTCTTGCGCGCCGGCCGCCGCATCGGCTCGCCCGAGCTCGGCGTGCTGGCGACGCTCGGGATCGTCGACGTACCCGTCTACGTTCGCCCACGTCTGGCCGTGCTTTCCACCGGCGATGAGCTGGTCGATCCGGGCACGGATCCCGGGCCGGCGCGCGTTCGCGATTCCAACCGCTTTGCGATCGCGGAATCGCTTCGCCGGCTGGGTGCGCAACCCGTGCACGCGCCAACGATCGGGGACAGTCTGGCCGCGACGACGGCGGCGCTGCGCGATGCGTTACGGTCGTGTGATGGTGTGGTTATGACCGGCGGATCGTCGGTAGGTGAGCGTGATTTTACGCCGGCCGCGATCGCCAGTTTGGGCGAGCCCGGCGTCGTCGTGCACGGGCTGCGCATCAAGCCCGGTAAGCCGACCGTTTTCGGCGCGGTCGGCAACAAACCGGTCCTGGGACTGCCGGGCAATCCCGTTTCGGCATTGATGGTGCTTGAAGCGATTGCGGCGCCGATCGTCGGCGCGCTCTGCGGATCGCTCCCGCCGGTGACGTTGGTAGAGGCGGTCGCGAGCGCGACCATGAACGGGCGGCCCGGTTGGACGTGGTACGTTCCGGTCGCGCTGGAAAATGAGGCCGGCACGATGGTGGCGCATCCACTTCCCTTGCGCTCTTCGATCGTAAGTCTTCCCGCTCGCGCCTCGGGATACGTCGTCATCGACGAAAATGCCGTCGGCATTTCTGCCGGCCGGCGCGTAACGGTGCGTCGCTTTCTCTCCGGAGGTAATGTTCCCGCGTGATTCGCCCCACTCCATTGGTTGCGGCACTTCCGCCATCGACGCCGTTCATCGGTCCGGAGCGCTTGATGCGCGAAAACGGATTGAGTTCGCTTGTGCGTCTGGGTGCAAACGAGAGTCCGTTCGGACCGTCGCCGCGCGCTGCCGAAGCGATGCGCGGCGAAATCGAGCGGTTGTCGTGGTACGGCGATCCGGACGTGCACGAGCTGCGCACCGCCTTGGCGCAACGGTTAACGTGTTCGATCGACAATCTCAGCGTCGGATCGGGAATTGACGACCTCATGGGCTTGGCCGTTCGTGCCTATGTTGCGCCCGGACGCGTGGCGGTAACCTCGCGCGGGACGTATCCGACGTTCGAGTATCACGTTAACGGTTACGGAGGAGTGCTCGAACGCGTCGACTATCGCGAGGATGGTGCGCCCGATCTCGACGCGCTGGCCAAGCGTGCGCGCGAAACGGACGCCGCGCTGGTGTACTTGGCAAATCCCGATAATCCCAGCGGGTCCTTCCACGAGCGCGATGCGATCGAGCGTTTCTACGACGCATTGCCGCGGTCGGTGGTGCTGATGCTCGACGAAGCGTACGCCGACTTCGTCGCCGATGACGAATTGCTGTCCCCGCGTTACGAGGACCGCTTGATTCGCACGCGCACGTTCTCCAAAGCGCACGGGATGGCCGGAGCGCGTATCGGCTACGCGATCATGAGCGAGGGCGGGGTGGCGACCTTCGACAAGATCCGCCTTCAGTATGGAATCAACCGCAACGCTCAGATCGGTGCACTAGCTTCGCTCAACGATCCTGGCTTCATTGATTTCGTCGTCGAAGAGACGGCTCGAGGTCGCGACGAGTACGCGTTGCTCGGCGAAGAGCTGGGATTGGGTACGCTGCCGTCGCGTACCAACTTCGTTTGCTTCGACCTGGGCGACGTGAAACGAGCGAATGCGTTGGTAGCGGAGCTCTTGCGCCGCAACGTATGGATTCGTAAACCGGGCGCGCCGCCGCTGGATCGCTATATCCGCGTCAGCGTTGGAACGGCGCCGATGCGCGCGGCGTTCGCGCAGGCGCTTCGCTCGATCGTCAGCGAGGTTCCGGCGTGAGCGAGAGCGGGAACGGCACGTCCGGGCGGAGGTTTGCCATCGTATCGGACATTCACGGCAACCTCGAATCGCTCCAGCGGGCGCTGGCACTGTTCTTACCTTCGGACGAGGTATTGTGCTTGGGCGACACCGTCGGTTACGGTCCAAACCCTAACGAGTGCGTGCGGTTGATCGGCGAGCGCGCGGCGGCCGCGGTTCTGGGTAATCACGACCTCGCCGCGGTCGAAAATTTCGGCGTTGAATACTTTAACGATGCCGCGCGGGCGGCCATCGCCTGGACGCAGGGCGTGATCGACGAGCAAAGCCGGGCTTGGCTCAACAGCTTGCCGTACGAGCTGCGGTATGCTGAGTTTCTCATGGTGCACGGGGCTCCCAAAAACTACTTCGAGTACATTCTCGACAAGGATGCCGCCGAGCGCGCCTTCGCCAACACCGACGCGCCGATCATCTTCGTCGGCCACACCCACATCGCGGAGTATTACGCCCTAGAACCCGACGGTTCGATCTCGCACCGTCACATGCAGCAGGGCGGCGAGCTTATTCTCGAGCCGGAAAAGCGATACATCGTCGACGTCGGCTCGGTCGGACAACCGCGCGATCTCAATCCGCTGCCGTGTTTCGCGTTCTTCGAGCCGGTCCGGCGGCGCGTCGAGTGGGTACGCTACGAGTATCCGATCGCTGCGGTCCAGCACAAGATTCAAGAAGCGCATTTGCCGGAATTTCTGTCGGCCCGCTTGGAGGTAGGGCGATGAGCGACGTGGCGCGCGGTGCAATTCCGATCGACGACGGTTACTGCTTTGCCTGCGGTCCGGAGAACCCCATCGGCATGCGGCTGCACTTCGATCGCGACGAGCGCGGCGTCGTCGCTCGAACGACGATCGCCAAAGAGTTTCAAGGATGGCGCGGCATCGCCCACGGCGGCATTGCACTGGCGCTGCTCGACGAAGCGATGGCGCACGCCGCCGGCGCCGCCGGGCATCGCGGCGTCACTGCGAGCGTCAACGCTCGCTTTCGCAAACCGGTGCCGCTGGGCCGGCCGATCGTTATCCGCGGCGAAATCGGCGAACAACGGCGCAACGTCCTTTTCGTGCGAGCGACGGTCACCGGCGAGGACGGCACGCTGCTGCTCGAAGGTGAAGGCAAGTTCGTATCGCGAGGGCCGCTCGACGCCGTGATCGACCGCCGCACACCCGCGTGAAGTCCAAGCAACAACGCAAAGAGCAGGCCGCGACGAAGCGGAGCACTTCTCCGGCGTTCGACAACCGGCGCGCGCGGCACGAGTTCCACATTCTCGATTCGCTCGAGGCCGGCTTGGTGCTGACCGGAACCGAAGTGAAGTCCATCCGTGCCGGTGTAATAAGCTTGAACGAAGCGTATGCGCGCTTTCGCGACGGCGAGGCGTGGCTGCTGGGGCTGCACATTCCGCCCTACAAGCAAGGAAGTTTTTCCAACGTCGAGCCAAATCGTCCGCGAAAGCTCTTGCTGAAGAAGGCGCAAATTGCGCAAATGAACGCGCGCGTTGCCGAGAAGGGGCTAACGATCGTCCCGCTGCGCATGTACTTCACCCGCGGAAAAGTCAAGGTGGAGATCGGACTTGCTCGCGGCAAAAAGCTGTGGGACAAACGCGCGGATCAGGCCAAGCGCGACGTCGAGCGCGAACTGCGCCGGCATGCGGGCCACTAATGCGCGGATCGCATTACGAGCGAGCGTTGGAGCAGCGCGTCGAGCGCGAGGGGATCGTCCGAAGCGGGGAGAGCATCGCGATCGCCTGCAGCGGCGGTCCGGACTCGGTTGCCCTGGCGGCCGTCTTGCACGCGCTCGCAAAGCCCTTGAATTTATCGCTCACACTGTGCCACGTCAATCACGGCGTTCGGGCGGGCTCGTGGCAGGATGAATGCGTCGTACTGCGCATCGCCGCAACGTTCGGATTGCCGGTAAAGATCGTAGCGCTCGCCGCCACGCAGCGCGCCGAGGCGGCGCTACGCGACGCACGCTACGAAGCGCTGGTTGCGATCGCTCGCGATTGCGGCGCGACCGCAATCGCCACCGCCCATCACGCCCAAGACCAGAGTGAGACGGTGCTGCTCGCTCTCTTTCGAGGTGGAGGCCCCGACGGGCTAGCCGGCATTCGGCCGCGCCGCCCGCTCGTCGCCGGGATCGACGTTATTCGGCCGCTTCTTGGCGCCGAGCCGGAAGAGCTGCGCGCGTATTGCCACGCGCACGCGCTTCCGTATGCGATCGATCCGACCAATGCCGACGAGTCGCTGCGACGCAATGCCGTGCGCCAGGCACTGACGGCGTTGCGGCCGCTCTTTCCGGGACTGGATTCGGCGGTTGCTCGCGCCGCCGAGCTCGTCGGCGCGGAGCAGGCGGGAACGCAGCGAGCACGACTGCGCCGCATGGTCCGCGAGACGCTGCGTTCCGATCCGGGCGTGAAAGATGTCGACTTCACCCACGTGGAGGCGGTCGTCCGCGCGCTCGAATCCGGCGGCAGCGGCAACTTCTTTATGAAGGAAGGCGTTACTGTAGCCATCGATCGCGGAACGCTATCTATAAAGAAGGACGGCGGATG
The DNA here is from genome assembly GCA_051986335.1 of Vulcanimicrobiaceae bacterium. Lineage (GTDB taxonomy): Bacteria > Vulcanimicrobiota > Vulcanimicrobiia > Vulcanimicrobiales > Vulcanimicrobiaceae > JBPYDW01. The sequence goes on from JBPYDW010000170.1 coordinate 6,879, forward strand.
AACCTGGACCGGGGATACGAGAGCGCAATCGAGCAAAAGTTGTTTAGCTCGGGCGAGATTGCTGCCGCAGTCGAGCGAATGGCGCGCGACATCGCCGCCGATCACGCCGGGCAACCGTTGCTCCTGCTCGGCGTGTTGAAGGGGGCGCTTTATGTTACGGTTGACCTGGCCCGGCAGCTCGCTCGTCTGCCTAGTGGACCGAGCGAGGTTTCGATCGATTTCCTTTGCGTGACCAGCTACGGCAACGCCACCCGGTCCTCGGGCGAGGTACAGCTGCTCAAGGACACGACGGCTCCGATCACCGGCCAGCGGGTCGTCCTGATCGAGGACATCGTCGACAATGGTCTCACGCTGGAATACCTCCGGGCGTTACTCTTGGGACGCGGCCCGGCCAGCCTGCGATCGTGCGTGCTTTTCGACAAACCGTACCGGCGCCAGGCGGGGGTGACCGTGGACTACATAGGCTTGACGGTTCCCGACCAATTCGTTATAGGCTACGGTCTGGACTATCAAGAACTGTTCCGCAATCTGCCCTATTTAGCGCAGCTGCGCTCGTGGGTCTTCGAACCAGTAAGGTTGTTACCGCAACATCGTGAGTAAGTACATCCGTTCGTTCCTCCTGGCCGCTGCGGTCGTCATCGCGGTGATCTTCCTGGTGGAGCGCATCCTGCAGCCCAGTATCGCTCCCGAGCAGCTGAGCTATAGCACGTTCATGGCCGACCTGAAGAAGGGCGACGTAACCTCGTTTGACGCGATCGGAACGCAAGCGACCGGAACGCTCAAAGACGGCAACAAGTATACGGTGTCGCTACCCAATACCGAGCAGTCGTTGGTCGACCGGATAACGCGCGCCGTTAAAGGCGAGATCAAGTTCGACGCGCCTGCCAACACCGGAATATTCTCGATCATCATGACGTGGCTGCCGTTTATCCTGATCGTCGGTGTCGTGCTGTTCATTCTGCGTCAAGCGCAGAGCGGTGGAAGCCAGGCGCTTTCCTTCGGGCGCTCGCGCGCCAAGATGCTCAACGAGAACCGGCCGAAGGTCACCTTTAGCGATGTCGCGGGCGTGGACGAAGCCAAAGAGGAGTTGGCCGAGATCGTCGACTTCCTCAAGTATCCCAAGAAGTATCAGTCGCTCGGCGCGCGGATTCCCAAGGGCGTGCTGCTATTGGGGCCGCCCGGCACCGGCAAAACGTTGCTGGCGCGCGCCATCGCGGGCGAGGCGGGCGTCCCGTTCCTCTCGATCTCGGGTTCCGATTTCGTCGAAATGTTTGTCGGCGTCGGTGCCTCGCGCGTTCGCGATCTCTTCGACCAGGCGAAGAAGTCGGCGCCGTGCATCGTCTTTATCGATGAGATCGACGCCGTCGGACGCCAGCGCGGCGCCGGTCTGGGCGGCGGTCACGACGAGCGCGAACAGACGCTCAATCAGTTACTGGTCGAGATGGATGGTTTCGATCAAAACACCGGCGTGATCCTGATCGCGGCGACGAACCGCGCCGACGTTCTCGACCCGGCGTTATTGCGCCCGGGTCGCTTCGACCGCCAGATCGTAGTCGGCCGTGCCGACTTCAAAGGCCGGGCGAAAATTTTGGAAGTACACGCGCGCAATAAGCCCCTCTCGAAAGGCGTTTCGCTGGACGTGCTGGCGAAGCGCACGCCGGGTTTCTCCGGCGCCGATCTGGAGAATCTGCTGAACGAGGCGGCATTGCTGGCCGCGCGGCGGAACCGCAGCGTCATCGAGATGGTCGATTGCGACGAGGCGATCGACCGCGTGATGGTCGGTCCGGAACGCAAGTCCTTGGTGATGTCGCAGAAAGAAAAAGAAATTACCGCCTACCACGAGTCCGGGCACGCGCTGGTCGGCGGACTACTGGAAAAATCGGATCCGGTGCACAAGGTGACGATCATTCCACGCGGCATGGCGCTCGGTATCACCTGGTCGCTTCCGGAGGACGATCGCCACAATCGCACCCGTGAGGAGCTGCTTGCCGACATTACGATGGCGCTGGGCGGACGCTTGGCGGAAGAGATTCAATTCCGCGACGTCACCACCGGCGCGTCGAACGATTTCGAGAAAGCGACCGAGCTGGCGCGGCGTATGGTCACGCAGTACGGAATGAGCGATCTGGGCCCGATACAGTACGGGCGCGGGAATCATCAAGTATTCCTGGGCCGCGACTTCGGCGACGAGCGCAACTATTCGGAGGAGATCGCCAGCAAGATCGACGCCGAGGTTCGCAAGATCATCGACTCGTGCTACGAGAACGGTCGCAGGTTGCTCACAGAAAATTGGGACAAAATCGAGCGGATGGTGAAGTCGTTGCTCGAGTACGAAACGGTTGACGCGGACGAAGTCAAGGCGATCCTTGAGGGGCGCCCCTTCAGTCACGATAGCGATTCGGCCGCGCCGGTAGCGGAGCCGGACAAGCCGGTCGGTGGCGTCGAGCCGAAGCGCGAACCGGCGCGCATTCCTCCCACGATTTCGCCCAAGCCGGCCTGATGCGCGGTCCCGTTGCATTCGCAGCGATCGCGCTTGCCGCGACCGTCCTCGTTGCGCCCCTGGGTGCCACAGCGGCCACACAGACCAGCGGGACGCTCCCGCGCGGCGGCGTCTACATTCTCCACTCCGATCCCGGTGTAGCCCAAGCCGCGATCGAGCTCTGGTTCCGTGCGCCGGCGGCCGGCTACGGTAACGACACGATCGGCGTTTCTCAAGTCGCCGCGGCGGCGTGCGCTACCGCCCCCCTGGTGAGCGGACGGACGCTCGTCGATTTGGTACATCTGCTCGGCGGGCGCTTCACGATAAACGTGTATCCGGATATGGTTTCGATCGCCACGACCGTGCCGGCCCAATCGGCCGGACGCGTTGTTGCTGCGATGACCGCGGCGTACTTCTCACCGTCGCTCAATGCGGCGTCGCTAAAGACCGCTCAACGTGATGCCGCCGTACTGGCCGTCGAACGCAAATATTCGCCCGATCTATTGCTGCACGATGCGCTGTTGGCGCAGCTGTTTACGGGCGGTCCTGCTCACTACGCGCCGCTGCCCGCCGGCAGCGAGCAAACGGCGAAGCTCACCTTGGACGCGGTGTCGCAGTATGCCAAGCGCGCTTTCCGCTCGAGCAACGCAATCCTGACCCTGGCCGGAAATATCGGACAGTCGGAGACGGCGATGGTGACCGACGGTGCGGCCGGCGCTGCCGATCCACCGATCGATTCTCAAGTTGCATCCGATCCGCAAAACGTGTCGATGAGCGGCGCAGTCGGCGGCATCGGGCTGGGCTGGACCGGGCCGGCGATCGCCGATTCGAAAGCGGCGACGGCGATGGACTTCATCAACGACTATCTTTTCCGCGAGGATACGGGCATCGTACAGCGCGATCTGCTACGTAGCGGTATCGACGCCTCGGTCTCGGGGCAGTTCATTACGCTGCATAATCCCGGCGTCATGATCGTGACCATCTCCGGCGATAGTGCCGAGGTGGCGCGCGGACGCGTTCTCGACGCATTGGCGGCGCTCGCACGGCCGTTGGATCAACAGACCTTTGCCGCGGCGCAGCAGGCCTTCTTGTACCACATCGCCAGCGACGCGCAGACGCCGCAGTCGATGGCGGATAATCTGGGATGGTACGCAGCGCAGGGCGACGCGCAGTACGCGCCCGGTGATTCGAGCCAAACCTACGTCGGTCTGGCGAAGACACTCGACGCGAACTACGTCGCGCAGATCGCCCAGCGCTACCTGAGATCTGCAGTCGTCGTTCGCGCGGTTGTGCCCTCGAAAGGATCGGGAACGTGAGGCTGCCCGCACTAGCTACGGCGGCGCTCACCGCCCTGTTGTCGACTGCCGCTCCGCCCGCGCAGGCAAGTGCGGCTCTGCCGGCGCCGGCGCTAACGCGCTCGGCCGGCGGGGTCACCATCGTCACCCAGTCCGACAATACGGCAGCCCTCTCCGGCGTCGCCCTCTTCGTACCGGCCGGCTTAGATCGGCAAGGACTTGCGCAAAACGGCCTAGCAGCGTTGACGGCGGAATCGATTCTGCGAACGCCGGTAGCCGGAACAGTCACGCTCGAAGACGCGATCCAAGCGCGCGGCGGTTCGATCTCGTTCGACGTCGACGCCCACGACGTGCGGTTCTACATCGAAGGAACCAGCGCGAGCGAGCCGGCCCTGCTGAGCCTGTTTGAAAGTGCGTTGGGCCATCCACAATTTACGCCGGCGATCCTGAGCGCATCGCGCGAACGCCTCGGGCGGCGTATCGCCGCTAATCAACAGATTGCGCTGCGCGTCGGGATGGAAATGCTCGACCGGCAGTTCTTTGGCGAACCGAATGTGGGAATGCCCGAGTTGGGCACGCCGATCTCGCTCGCCCAATTCGTTGCCTCGGACGCGCAGCAGTTCTACGCACGCGCCTATCGCCGGCACGGGGTGGTGATCAGCGCGGCCGGCGATTTGAGCGTCCTCTCGGCGGGGACGCTGGGCGCGCTCGCCGCCGCCCTGCCGGCGGGAACGTCGCCGCCCGTCGTCATCAAGATTCCGGCCTTGCACGGAACGTCGCGCCAGTTAATCACGCATCGTGACATTTCGGCGCCATGGCTCATCGCGCAATATCGCGCGCCGGCAGTGGATAGCCGCGACTTCGGTGCGATGCTGGTATTGGGCGCGCTGATCGACCGCACGTTGGCCGACGTGGCCGATGTGCCGAAACTGGTATCGCGCTCGCTCACCGAAAGCGCCATCGGCACGATCTACAACTTCGATGCGCGACCGGCCAATATCGTCGTCTACGTCGACGGCGGAATCGGCGATCCGTCGCGCACCTTCGGAACGACGCTGGCGGTGATCAAAGTGATCTCGTCGACGAAATTGCAGGGCTCCATCGAACCGTTCAAGGCAGCGGCTGCGGGCGAGTTTATCGACGACACCACATCGCTGGCCGATCGCGCGTGGCTGGCCGGTGTTTTTGCACAGCAGGGCGGTTCGAGCGATTACCTCAACGCTACGCTGGCGGAGATCGCGGCAGTAACGCCAGACGATCTTCGGCGCGTCGCGCGATTGTATTTGGGTAATCCAACGTTTGCGGTCGTGCTTCCGCGCGAAGGCGCTTAGCTTCACCTGAACGTCGCGCTGGTCCACGACTATCTCAATCAGCGCGGTGGAGCAGAGCGAGTTTTCGCCCACTTCGCGCGCGCCTGGCCCGAGGCTCCGATCTACACGGCGTTGCACGACCCTGCGGCGACCGGCGACCTGATCGATCCGCGCCGGTTGCGCCTCTCCTACCTAGCGCGTATCCCCGGCGCAAACCGCAACTTCCGTTACCTCGCGCCGCTCTATCCGCGTGCGTTCGAAACGTTCGATTTCTCGCGGTTCGACGCGATCGTCAGCTCGACGAGCTCGTGGGCGAAGGGCGTTCGTTTCCCGGCGCGAGCCGTGCACGTGTGCTTCGTCCATACCGTCAGCAGATTCGCCTTCAACTACGACGAGTACGTCGGTGGTTTTGGGTTCGAGCCGCTCGCCCGCCCGATCGTCCGGCGGTTGATCGACTGGGACGTTCGGGCCGCCGCGCGGCCAACGCGGCTGATAGCAAACTCGCAAAACGTCGCTCAGCGCATCCGGCACTACTACGGTCGCGAGGCCGAAGTGCTGCACTCGCCGGTCGACGTCGATCGGTTCAGCCTCGGTGCCGGGCGCGGCGATTACTTTCTCGTTGCCTCACGCTTGCTGCCGTACAAGCGAATCGACACGGCCATTCGCGCCGCTGCGCTCGCCGGCGTACAGCTTCGCATCGCCGGCACCGGGCCGGCCGAAGCGTCGTTGCGGCGTATAGCGCGCGGCACGACGGCGCAACTGCTCGGTTTCGTCGACGACCGGCGATTGAACGCGCTGATGGGCGACGCCCGCGCGGTGATCCTGCCGGGCGAAGAAGATCTCGGCTTGGTTCCGCTCGAGGCTGCGGCTGCAGGTCGGCCGACGATTGCATTTCGTGGCGGTGGCGCGCTGGAAACGGTGATTGAGGGCCAAACGGGGCGGTTCTTTGACGAAGCGTCGCCCGAAGCACTCGCCGCGCTATTGCGCGATTTCGATGCCTCTGCGTTTCAATCAGCGCGGCTACGCGAACACGCCCAACGCTTCGCGCCCGATCGGTTCGTCGCACGCCTGCGCGCAATCGTGGAAGAGACGCGCGCTGCGCGCGAAATGCGCTAGCCGCCGCGCAGGATCGCCAGCATCGCGCGAGCCGGAGCAGTCGGATCGACGCGCGCGGCCCGAGCTAGCGACTTTGCTCGGAGTTCGTCGCGAAAGGCTGTGTCGCTAGCAACCCGTCGCAGTGCTTGCGACCAGGCATCGATGTCGCGCGGCGGAACGAGCATTGCGGCTCCGTCGCAGGCCTCGGGCAGCGCGGCGGCATCCGCGGCAAGAACCGGTGCGCCGCACGCCATGGCCTCGACGGCCATCAAGCCGTAGCCCTCCGCATACGAAGGGACCGCTACGGCCTGCGCGCCGCTGTAGAGCTCGCGCAGCTCTTCGTCGGATGGACGCACGCGTGCGTAAGCGATCTGCGAGCGTTCCAGCAGCCGCGCATCCTCGCTGCGAAGTTCTCCGGCAACCACGAGCGTGAGCTCGCGATGCGCAAACGCACGCCCAAACGCGTGCAAGAGCGTCGGCGCGTTCTTGCGGGCGTCGGGGCCGGCGACGAAGAGAACGTAGGGCTCGCGGCTGGGCTGCGAATCGACCGGCATCCAGTACGGGCTGCGCGCCGGCGGGACGACCGCGATGCGCTCCTGCGAAACGCGCAAGGTGCGTGAGATTTCGCCGGCCGACCAGTGAGAAATCGTGGTAATTGCGTTGGCGTGGCGGGCGGCGCGCGCGATCGGCGCCTGTTCGCGCCGGCGGGCAACGAAGTTGCGATGCGGCCGGGTGAATGCGAAGGCATCGTAGATCGTGACCGCGCGCCGCGCCGGCAGGTCGAAGCGCATGCCGTTCCACGCATACCATACCGCATCGAATCGTTCGCGTTGTGCCTGGGCGATCGTGCGGACTGAGTACGGCTGCTCTGCGCGAACTGGCGCCACAGCGGAGCGGTCGCGCACCAGTAGCGTTAGCTCGAGATCCGATTCGTGCTCCCAGTTTTCCAGGATGTCGCGAACGTAGCGACCCATGCCCCGGCGATCCGCCGCCAGATTTATGGCATCCACCGCCAGGCGAAACGCCATGGATTATTGCGCCAGGTTCGGCGCGACCAGCAGTGCTACCAGCGAGAGGGCGTTGAACAGACCGTGGGCGATCATCGAGGCGTAAGCGTTGCGCGAGAGATAGTACACGCCGCAGAAGATCATACCGACGCAGGCTAGAGGCAGGGCGTTGAAGGCTAGCGACATCGCATCGAACTTGGAGAGGTGGGCCAATCCGAACAGCAGGCCGCTGAGGATTGCGCCCACCCAGAATCCGCCGTAGCGCAACCCGATGTTGAAGATAAAGAGCCGAAAGACCGTCTCCTCGGCGATCGGCGCCAGGATGATTGCGTAGAGGGCGAACAGGCCAATCTGCGACTTGCCGCGCAGGCCGAGGAACAGCTTGATCACGTCCTGCGTGTAATGTTGATGCGTGACGGTCTGCAGCACGTTGCCGATGATTTCCGTCGCGACGGTTGCGGCGATCATTCCGCCGACCGCGATGCCTATCGTTCGCGCGTTCGGAGTGACGAAGCCGAGTTGTTGCAGCGAAAACCTCGTCAACCGCGGCAACGTCGCCAGAACGGCGATGACGACCGGGAGCTCGACGAGGACGTAGGTGATGCCGATCAGCGGCAGCAACGCCGCGTCCATCGGATGCGTGAGCGAGGGCGTGACCTTGAAAACGATCATTGCGATCGCCGAGGCAATGAGGCCGAGCGCCACGATTCCAAGCGCAAGGAAGACGAACTGGATCGTTGGCCAGGCTCTAAATGCTTCGCGGGGCCAGCGCGTCGGCCAGGCGGGCGAAAGCGTCGAGGTCGAGTTGTTCTCCACGAATCTCCGGTGCGAGGTCGCAACGCGCGAGCGCGCTAACGACGGTGGTGCGATCTATATGCAGCGCCAGCGCTAGCGAGTTGGCGAGCGTTTTGCGCCGGTACGCGAACGCGGCGCGTACGACCTGCAGAAAAAATGCCTCATCGCGCGGCCGGACCGCCGGCGCTTGCCGCCGTTGCAGACGCACGACCGTAGAGCGCACTTTCGGCGGAGGAAAGAACGCGCGCGGGGGAAGCGTAAACGACCGCTCGACGCGCATGGCGTACTGCACGGCGACGGAAAGACTGCCGTATGCCGGCGTTTGCGGTGTTGCCGCCAGCCGATCGGCGACGTCCTTTTGCAGCATCACGACGATCGTCTGGGGGCCCTCGCGCATCTCCACCAGTTTGAGCAGCATCGCGGTTGCCGCGTAGTAGGGCAGATTGCCGGTGGCGCGCCACGCTCGCCCGTGCGCGAACGCCGCGTAGTCGAACTCCAGCGCATCGCCGTGAACGATGTGCGCGGCGTGCAGATCCTCGCGCGACCGCAGCAGCTCGACGAGCGCAGCGTCGATCTCGATGGCGGTCACCTCGGCGCCCGCGTCGAGCAGCGCTCGCGTAAGCGTCCCGGTGCCGGCACCAATCTCGATAATAGGAACGGACGCACCCGGCGGTGCGTCCGCTACTGCGAGAAGCGCGATCTTATTCGCGGCTGCCTCATCCATGAGGAAGTTTTGGCCTAAGCGCTTCTTGGGGCGCAGGCCGCGTGCGCCGAGCAGGGCGCGCGCGTGGTTGCGGATCACGCTACTTCAAGCGATAAACCGTCACTTCACGGCGTCCAAAACGTAGCGCGTCGTACGACGAGTTGAAACCGAGATCGATTCGAAACCCGTGAATGTCGCCGCCGGTGTCGCCGGCCAGCGCTGTTCCGTATCCGGGAATATACAACCGCGTACCCAAGGGAATAACGCTTGGATCGACCGCGACGATGCCGTGCCCGGCGCGATAGCCCAGCGCTGTGCGCCCGCTGCACCCGTAACAGTCGCCGGTGTAGGCGGTAGCCAGCATCTGCATCGCCGACGCTTCGCCCAACGCCATTTTCGCGAGGCCGCGCCGTTCGAGCATGGTAAACGCGTCGTACTCATCGACCCCGTCCGCCACCACGCGCATCGCCGGCTTCTTCACGACTTGCGCCGAGAGGACGGTTCGTTGGATCGCACCGCCGTCGCGTTGCGTGTAGGCGATGTCCGCCTCGCGCAATCCGGCATGCCCGAGCGAAACGACGCGCGATGAACCAGGCTGGAGATTGAAGTCGATCTTATGCAGCGTCAGCTCGGCGATCGGTACTTCGCGCGTGCGGGTCCAGTGCAGAACGCGAACGACGCGCACCGCCTGCCCAGCGGTAACGGGTTGTGCAAGCGACGGATAGACTTCGTCGTAGGCGCCCAAGTGAATGCCTTGTTCCTCGAGCAACGCGCCGACGTCATCGGCCGAGGACAATACCGTTCGCGTGCCGTCGTGCATAGCGATCGTCACCGGGACTGCAGCGCGATACGAGATGATCATCCGATCGGTTACCGGTGTACTCGGGTTGGGGTCGACGTAGTCGTTGGCACCAACGACGATGCCGCGCTCTTGCAGGAACGCGCCGACGGTTGCTGCGCCGGTGGGTTGATCTTTAGTCGCGCCGTTCGCTTGAAACGAGACGACGAGCTGGCTCGATTGTTGTTGGCCCAGGGGCGACGCCGAAACGGGCCCCGAGCGCGTGAAGAAACCAGCCACGAGGCCGGCGGTTAGAAGGGTCGCGGCAAGTGCCTTGCCCGCTCTGATGGGACTGTGTCCTATCAACCCATACTCCTTTCCTGAGATTACCGATCGCTTGGTTGCATGCCAACGAGGCTGCGGGTGGGCGAGGGAAACCTAATCAGTTGGGGCTATCTGGTTGACGGATCCGTGAGGAAACGCCATGGGTCGCGGTCGCGCAGGATGATCCGGGTGGTCGCGCATCCGCGGTGGTGGTAGCCGGTCGCTCCCGGGACGAGGCGGCAACCCCGGCACTATATCATGGGGTCGAAGGCCGCGTTCTATGATAAACGTCGGAACCTTTGCAGGATGATCCTTTCCCAGGAGCTCCATGAAGCGCTGACAAAAGCCGCGCCCGTGCAACACTTGCGCGTCGGGTTCTTCACGGAAGTATATCGCCCGGTTGTAAACGGCGTCGTCGCTTCGGTGGACGCGCTCGCCGGCGGGCTGCGCGCACGCGGTCATGAGGTTTACTGTTTCGCGCCCAAAGTGCCGGGTTACGACGAGGTGGCCGGCCCGGTGGTGCGCATGCCGTCGCTACCGCTTCCTTCTGCAACACCGTATCGACTGACCATACCGTTGTTGAGCCGCCGCAACGTACAGAACATCGTGCGCCGCCTCTCGGTCGTTCACGTGCACTCGCCCTTCATAACCGGCTGGATGGGAATGCGGTACGCACGCCGCTACGGCATGCCGTTGATTTACACGTATCACACCAAACTCGAAGAGTACGCGCATTACGTTCCGTTCGATGCGAATGCGACGCGCTTCGCTGCCGAGATGCTGACGCGCGGATTCTCGGATCAAGCGGACGCGGTCGTCGTTCCAACCCCGGCGATGGCGCAACGCTTGCGCGAGTTGGGCGTAGCCTCACGGATCGAGGTCGTTGCGACCGGCGTCGATCTGGCGCGATTTGGAGCGGGACGTCGCGACGAGCATTTGCGGGCGCGGCTCGGCGTGCGCCCGGGCGCGCGCATGCTGCTCTTCGTCTCGCGGCTCGCGCGCGAAAAGAACGCAGAGGTGCTCGTTCGCGCGCT
>JBPYDW010000171.1:0-2657 GCA_051986335.1 Vulcanimicrobiaceae bacterium
CGGAAACTAGCGGCACGAGCGTTTCCGAGCCCGAAACTCCAGAAAAGAGATCGTTTAGGCGTCTTCGCTTCGTCGCAGGCGCGTCGTCATTGAGGAAACCTGCAGCATGCTCAACATAGCGTGCTACGGGAAACAGCGCACTGGTCGCGTGGAAGGCGGAACACTGAAGACGGATATTATATGCTGCGCTTGCGTGAGCGCTGCGTAAAGCTTCGACCAGACGAGATTTTCCGATTCCGGCTTCGCCTGAAATGATGAATGCACTGCCTTGACCTGCGGCTGCCTTCTTCCATCCATCGAGGAGAAGGTCGAGTTCCCGATTGCGACCGACGAGCCCGGCGCGCATCGCGCGAACTGCTGCGAACCGACTTATCTCAATTGCCTCACGTTGCACAGACCACGCCGTGACAGGCTCGCTGTATCCTTTGAGTGCGAGGGGGCCGGCATTACTACAGTCGAACAAGGCTCCTACCATTCGATGCGTAGCGTCGCTGATGAAGACCTGATCGGGCTCGGCCGCGGCCTGTAGCCGAGCCGCGAGGTTGGGCGCGACACCAGCAATCGTGTCTTCTTTGGCCGATCCGGTTCCGACCACGTTACCGATAACGACGTTTCCAGTTGCGATGCCAACGCGTGTGTGAATGACGGGAACGCCGGGCAAATTGATGCGTGAGACCGCCGACGTAATCGCGAGACCAGCTCGTAATGACCGCTCGGCGGCGTCCTCCTGGGCGCGTGGCCAGCCGAAATAGGCCATCACTCCATCGCCCATAAATTTGGCGACATAGCCACCATACCGCTCAACTTCTTCGGAAACGACGTGCTGATAGTCCGCGAGGAGCTGTCCCATCGCTTCGGGATCTATCGTCGACGCGATTGCGGTTGAGCCAACCAAATCCGCAAACAAAACGGTAACGTGCCGTCGTTCGGCGCGCGACGTCTTCGCGCCGTGCAAAACGCCGAGAATCTTCCGTCGCGGGCCTAGCGGCAGCCCGAGATCTCTGAGGTCGCCCTCCGTGAGCTCGGTGAGCATTTCTAGGTCGATTTCGGCGCGTTCGAACTCTCCAGCGTAACGTTCGAGCGACAGCGACCTGAGCCAGTCAGATACACCGGACATTAAAGCTAAAACTTAGCGGCGCGCCAGCGACGGCCTGTTGAGCGCACCGTTACCGTGGTGAATGGACCATGGTTTAATCGATTATTGGTGATTGTCGGACGCAGCCGGTCGCGACAGCTCCCGGTTATTCCATCACGGCTGGCTGCTAACCGGAATCATCACGTGCACATAGGGTGTACCCGCCCACATCACGTACGGCTTGCTGGGATCGGCGTCAGGGGTCGTCGGATAGCCCATCGTTTTTGCCGACGGGCCGACGATCATGACGTGCGGTCCGGTCTTCACCCAGTGGTTGCCGGCGGCGGGCGCAGTCGCGTACGGATCGGTGTTGCTGGCGCCGTTGTCACCGGCTAACATATAAACGAAGCCGACCTTGTCGGGCGGAGCCGAGTGGGTCACCCACGCGCGCGCCCATTCCATCGCGTTGCTGTCCGCGCACATCGCATCGTTCGCACCGGCGATCATGCACGTGAAGCCATTCGCGCCCGTCTGAAGAGTTCGCATCGTGCCGCCTTTCTGCATCTGGACGATCGTCGCGCCCTTGACGACCGTCGCAGGCGCTGCGGCCATGATTTTTGCGACATAGTCTGAGTCCGACATGGCGCCCATTTGCTGGGCTTGAATACCCGTGGGAGCGGCAATCAGAGCTACCCCTATTGCCGACTGTAAACAGATGCGAAGAAACATAGTATCCCTCCAATAGAGCTCTCAGCCGCGGTTCAATACAGCCAGAAGCAGTGGGCGTGGCGCACGAGCACCGAGTAAACCCAGTGAACCCTAACGGCAACCGTGCCCTAGCCTTATTTTAGCACCCATCCCGCAATTCTAGAACAGCCCGCAGCTCGTCGGTCACGTCACCGAGCGGCGACCCGTCGTCCCTATGCAGCGGGTCATGTGTTAAGTCCGATTGCTCATAGGCCACCCGGGCTTTAAGATGGGACTCTAGGCCCTGGTCTTCGTTCCTGGCCCTCGCCTGTCGGCGCTATATGCCGTGGTGTCTGGGCTCGTGACGGCGCGCTGCATGAAAGCTTGGAGAGGCTGCACTTCACGGTCTCGCCGAGATTGGTTGTGTCGTCGATCCATGCTTACGATGATCGGTAATTTCGCCGCATCGAAAGCCATCGCGTCCACCGGCTGACCGGCGGCGATCGCGTACGGAGAACGCACGGTCGAGACCCATATCGCAGCGATTTTCGATCGCTTCGAATTGACATCGCGCGCGCAACCGGCCTCCCTCGTCGAAGATTTGCCCCGGCAGGTTGAACCGAAACCATCTTCGTAGAGCGCGAAATGCGCTGGCTCGTAACGGGCGGACTAGGTTTCATCGGATCTCATTTCATCCGGATTGCTTTGCGCGAACGGCCTCGGCTCGAGATCGTCAACCTCGACGCGATGACTTACGCGGGAAATCCTGCGAACCTCGCCGACGTCGAGGACGATCCGCGCTATCGCTTTCTTAAAGGCGATATCTGCGATCCGGCTGCGGTTCGCGAAGCGCTTGACGGTGGAGTCGACGCGATCCTCAACTTCGCGGCCGAGA
>JBPYDW010000172.1:0-4305 GCA_051986335.1 Vulcanimicrobiaceae bacterium
AGAAAGAGCCATTGATTCCACCCGTAGTACTCGGGCTCGTTAGTGGCGATCTCGCGCGTCCAATCGTAGCTCGTGCCCATCAAACGAATTTGCCGGCGCATGTTGAGGATGTTCTCGGCGGTCCAAACCGCGGGGTCGATGCCGCGATCGATCGCCGCATTCTCGGCCGGTAGGCCGAACGCGTCCCAGCCCAACGGATGGAGAACGTTGTAGCCGAGCATTCGCATCATGCGCGCGACGGCATCGCCGAGCGTGTAGTTCTTCGCGTGACCGATGTGGAGATCGCCCGAAGCATACGGGAGCATTTCCATCGCGTAGTACTTGGGGCGATCGTTCTCTTCGTGCGCGCGATAGAGGTGCTCGCGCTCCCAACGCGTCTGCCACTTCCGCTCGACGGCGGCGAAGTCGTACATGTGGAGCATCGTACATGCTCGTCGCTCGCTCCGCCACCCTTTCGGTCGCTAGGACGGACGTGATTGAGTGCCATGATTACGAGAGTTGCCTTGGTGGCGGCGGCGCTTGGGCTCGCCGCCGTTGCGCTTTGGCATCCGGCTCGACCGCCCGGCCTGCAATCCGAGACTCCGACGCCGGCGGCTGCGCCGGCATTTGCCGCCGGGAACCCGCGCGGACGATATGGCCGCGCCCACCCGAACGAGAGCGTCGGCGACCTCGTCGTGTACGTTGCGGGTGCCGTAAGAAGGCCCGGACTCTATCATCTGCACGACGGTCAGCGAAACGCGCAGGCGGTCGCGCTGGCGGGCGGGTTGAGCGCCGCCGCCGATCCGGGAGCCATTAATCTTGCACAGCGGGCGGCCGACGGCGACGAGATCTACGTGCCCGTCGTCGGCGAAACGGTCCGAGCCCGTTCCGCGCAGCGCCACGGCCGGCGGCCTTCGACGAAGCCGCGGCCGCAAAGCGTTGACGTCAACCAATCTGATGCCGCAAACCTCGCCGCCGTTCCCGGAATCGGGGCAACGATCGCGCGGCGAATCGTCGAGCTCCGCCAACGACTCGGCAACTTTGGATCGCTTGACCAGCTGCTCGACGTCGCCGGAATGACGCAGAGTCGCCTAGAGCGAGCCCGACCATATTTGCGCGCTCCTTAGGAGCCTGTAGGGTTATGCTCGTGCGCGCTGTTGGGCACACCGCTACCCGGCGGCAAGGATCGACGAGCGTGGAATGGCAGCGCCATTTGAGCGAGGAGAGACGCAGTCGAGGGGTGGCGCTGTGCCCAACCCGAAGGGCTGCGGCCGATTCCGGCGATTTTGTTGTCGCTCAGTCGGTCACAGAGCGTCGCTATGCTCCCTCCCTCGCTCCGAAAACTCATCCGGAATCGGCTGCAGCATCGCACACGAGCATAACCCTACAGGCTCCTTAGGATACGACGAACGACAGAGGTACCCGGTACGGGAAGCGCAATCAATTCAGCCCTGTGATTGCTGCGGTGCTTCCGGCGAAAGAGACGCTTCCGAACTTAATTCGGCAAGCGCTCGAGCAGCCGCGTGACGAAGCGCTCGTCGAGCGCGTCAATGGAGCTTGGACTCCGACTTCGAGCCGGCGCCTGCTCGAACGCGTTGAGAACGTCGCCTGCGCTATCCGCGACGCGGGCCTGACCGCGGGCGACCGCGTTGCTCTGATTTCGCACAACTGCATCGACTGGATCGTCGCCGACTTCGCGACCTTCTTTGCCGGGTGCGTTGTCGTGCCGATCTATCCGACGCAAGCCCTCGATCACACCGCTTACATTCTTGAGCATTCCGGCGCGCGGCTTCTGTTCGTTGACACGCACGCGACGGCGCAGCGAATAAGCGAATCAGGCGCATTGCTGCCCCAAGTCATTGAGTTCGACTCGCCCGGCCCCGACGGGCTAGCTGCTTTCGAAGCGCGCGGTGCTGCGACTCGCGCCGCGCATCCGGAGTTTCCCCGCGCATATGAAGCGACGCTATTGCCCGACGATCTGGCGGTGCTTATCTACACATCGGGAACCACCGGCGTGCCGAAAGGCGTGATGCTCTCGCACGACAATCTGGGATTCGATGCGCGCGTCTCGCTTGCGTGCGGCTTCGAAGGGATCGAGGATGGACGAGACGTGATTTCCGTCCTGCCCTACTCGCACATCTACGAACACACCCTGATCTATATCTATCTGATCGCGAAGGTGCGGTATTTCATCTGTCACGATCCCAACGAGCTGCTCACCGACTTGCGCGACGTGCGGCCCACCGAAATGACGGCGGTGCCGCGAATCTTTGACCGCGTCTTAGCCGGCATCAAAGGGCACGCGCGCGGCGCCGGCGGAATTCAGGCCAAAATCGTACCCTGGGCGCTCCGCGTTGCGCGCCGGTACGCTGCCGCCAAAACCCTCGACCGCACCGTTACGCTTTGGCTCCGGTTGCAATATGCAGTAGCAAAGACTCTCGCACTCAACAAAATAAGGCGATCGCTGGGCCTCGATCGCGTGCAGTTCCTCACCAGCGGCAGCGCGCCGCTTCACATCGATACCGCGATGACCTTCCTCGGGTTGGGCATTCCGATCATGGAGGGATATGGCCTTACCGAAACGTCGCCCGTTACGTCGGTCAGCCGTCTCTCCCAAAACGAGTACGGCGCGGTGGGCCGGCCAATTGCCGGTGTCGACGTGCGGATCGCCGATGACGGAGAGGTGCTCGTGCGAGGACGTAACGTCATGCAGGGCTACTATCGTGATCCGCAAGCGACGGCCGCAGCGATAGTCGACGGATGGCTGCACACCGGCGACATCGGCGAGATCGACGCGGCCGGATTCCTGCGCATTACCGATCGCAAGAACGAGATCTTCAAGACCAGTACCGGCAAATGGGTTTCTCCAGCCCGCATCGAGGCGAACATCAAGCGTTCGATTTTCGTGACGCACGCAATGGTGGTCGGCAGTGGCCGTCCGTATCCAATCGCACTGATCTCGCCGAACTGGCCGCTCGTGCGTCAGGAGTTCCCGAATCTCCCGCAAGACGCGCCGCCGGAGATCCTTGCCAAGCGAGAGGACGTGCACGCGTTTCTGACGCACGAAGTCCACAAGCAGACGCACAGGCTTGCGTCCTATGAGCAGATCCGCCGCGTCATCGTGGTTCCGCACGAGTTCAGCGTCGAAGGTGGCGAGCTCTCTCCCTCGATGAAAATAAAGCGGCGTGTGGTCGAGCAGCGCTTCGCGGACGAAATCGAGCTCGCTTATAACGGCGAGGCACCCGTGCACGCCGCGGTCTAGGCTACTAGCCGGCATGGTCCATCGCGTCGACGAGGTCGTTCGCGGCCCGATCAAGAGCCAAACGGTCTTTCCTGCGCTGCTTCTGCACCTCTTAGAACGGCAGTCCGACCATGGGTACGGCTTGATGCAGCGCATCGACGCACTCTGCGGGGACCTCGTCGCCGTCAATACCAATAAGATCTATCCGTTGCTGCGACGGCTCGAGGAGCGCGGCTTCGTCACGGCGTCGTGGGAACAGCCGGCGAAGCGATCGCGGCGCGTTTATGCGATAACGGCGGAAGGGAAAGAACGCCTGGAGCGCATCAAGGCGCTTATGCTGCCGTATCTGAATTCGATTGCCGGCGCCGTCGAGCGGCTCAAGTACGAGCTTTACGGCAGCTTTGACCAAACTTTGATTGATTCTCAGCAGGATCGTTAAGCTTCAGCCGCAATAATCGGCTTCGCATTGCACTTAGTGAGACTACCGCTGACCGCGTCGCGCGTTCTGCTCGTTGCAATTGTGCTCGGACTGCCCTTGCACGGCATTGCAAAGCCGCCTGCCATTCCGGCGCAAACGCCCGATGCCGTGACGCACCACACGCTCGTTCTCGACGGACGAACGCTGGCTTACACCGCTCGTGCCGGCACGATCACGCTACGTAACACCGAGGATCAGCCGACGGCACGCGTTTTCTATACTGCTTACACGCTCGACGGCTCGAACCCGTCGAAACGCGCCGTTACTTTCCTTTACAACGGCGGGCCCGGCAGCTCGACGATGTGGCTGCGTATGGGATCGTTCGGACCGGTTCGCGTCGTCACCAAGGACGGAAGTCTTACCGGCCCGCCGCCCTACCGCATCGTCGACAATCCATACAGTCTGCTCGATAAAACCGATCTGGTCTTCATCGACATGCCGGGGAGCGGTTACGGGCGATTCGTCGGCGTCGGGACCCGTAAGGATTTTTGGGGCGTCGACCAGGACGTCGCCGCGTTCGGGCAGTTCATCCAGCGGTACATCACCAGCTTCAACCGCTGGAACTCGCCGCGCTTCCTCTTCGGCGAGTCGTACGGCACGACTCGCT
>JBPYDW010000173.1:0-4797 GCA_051986335.1 Vulcanimicrobiaceae bacterium
GCCACAAAAAACTGCAGCAGCAGTTGCCAGGGCGCGTGCACGCGATCGGGGTCATCGGCATTCGCCTTCTTCACCAAGAACGGACTGGCGATGAAGATCACCATCGCCGTCAACAGCAGCCAGGGAACCAGCGCACGAAAGAGCGACTGCGGCGTATGCAAGAGCAAGAGCGCGCCGATCAATGCGCCGATGAGACTGACGACGATCGACGGCGTCATCGCCCGGCGATAGCGTTGCAGCTCTTCGCTGAAGCCGCGCGTGCTGCCCAGCGTGCCGACCCACATCGCGGCGTTGTTGGTCGCGTTGGCCGAAATGGCCGGCACTCCGGCAAAGATCAAGGCCGGAAACGTAAACATGCTTCCGCCGCCGGCGACGCTATTGATCGCGCCCGATGCAAACGCGATTGCGGAGAGCGCGGCGCCGACGGCTAGCGGCGAAATAGGTTATTGGCCCGCGACGTTTCGTTCGCGCTTGGTCACGCGATACACGTTGCGCACACCTTGCAGTCCTTCGATCTTCGAGAGGAGTTTGTGCAGGTGGTCCAGGTCGCGAATCTGGACGGTGAGGCTGGTCACCGCCGTCCCGTCGCGCTTCACCCGCGCGGTCACCGAGTTGACGCCGGTCTTGAGCTCGGAGGTAACCGCCATGATGTCTTGCAGCAGCGCGGGCCGGTCTCCGGCTTCGACTTCGATATCGACGGAGTGCACGGCATCGGACTTCTTGTCCCAGCTGGCCTGTAAAATGCGTTCGGGCGTAGCGCTCATGAACGCGACGTTCGGACAATCGGCGCGATGGACGCTGACGCCGCGCCCGATGGTGACGTAACCCATGATCGGATCGCCCGGCACCGGACTGCAGCACTTCGAGAGGCGCACGAGCACGTCGTCGATGCCGGCGATGCGGATGCCGCTCGCCCGTCGCGGAATACGCTTGCCCGCGGGCCGGCCGACGCGCGTGATATCGACGACGTTGTCCGTCTTCGACTCGTCGCGAATGCGGTTGACCACCGATTGCGCCGAGGCGTCGCCGAAGCCGATGGCCGCGAACAGATCGGGTACGGTCGGATAGTTGAGACGACGGGCGATTCGCTCGATCAGCTCGCCGCGCGCGAGGTCGGTGCGCAGGTGCGCGCGCGCCAGCTCTTGCTCGACCGCTTCTTGTCCCGCCAGCACGTTTTCTTCACGCCGCTCCTTGCGGAACCACTGCTTGATCTTGTGCTTGGCGCTCGACATCTTGACGATCGCCAACCAATCCAGCGACGGGCGGCCCGACGATTTGTTGACCAAGATCTCGCAGATGTCGCCGTTTTGCAGCGGGGTATCGAGCGGAACGATGCGGCCGTTCACCTTGGCACCCACGCAGTGATTGCCGACGTCCGTGTGCACCGCGTAGGCAAAATCCAGCGGCGTTCCGCCGGCAGGCATGTTGTAGACGTCGCCGCGCGGCGAAAAGATGAAGACCTGCGAGTCGAAGAGATCGAGCTTGAGGTTCTCCATGAACACGCGCGAGTCGCGCATGTCCTTCTGCCACTCCAGCAGCGCGCGCAGCCAGGAGAGCTTGTTCTCGAACTGGTCGGCCTTGCCGCCCTCCTTGTAACGCCAGTGCGCTGCGATACCGTACTCGCTGGTGCGATGCATCTCCCAGGTACGAATCTGAATCTCCAGCGGCTCGCCCTGCGGCCCAACCACGGTCGTATGCAGCGATTGGTACATATTGGGCTTGGGCATCGCAATGTAGTCTTTGAAGCGGCCCGGCAGCGGCGTCCACAACGCGTGCACGGCGCCGAGCGCGGCGTAGCAATCCTTCACCGAATCGACGATGATACGAATCGCCGTTAGGTCGTAGATCGTCGAGAAGTCACGGCCCTTGCGCAGCTTGGTGTAGATCGAGTAGAAATGTTTGGGCCGGCCGTGAATCTCGGCGTTGACCTTCAGGTTGCCGAACTCGCTGCGCATTGACTCGATAACGGTCTTGACGTCGGTCTCGCGCTCGCGCCGGGTCTTGGCGACGCGATCGACGATCTCGCGATATGCTTCGGGATCGAGATAACGCAGGCACAGGTCCTCGATCTCCCACTTGATCTTCCAAATTCCCAGACGGTGCGCGATCGGTGCGTAGATGTCGAGCGTTTCGCGTGCGATCGAACGTTGCTTCGACTCCGGCAGCGACGACAGCGTGCGCATGTTATGCAGGCGATCGGCGAGCTTGATGATGATGACGCGGATGTCCTTGGCCATCGCCATGAACATCTTGCGCAAGTTTTCGACTTGCGCGTCTTCCTTGGACTGATACGGTATGCGCGTCAGCTTGGTGACGCCGTCCACCAGTGCTGCGATCTCGTCGCCGAACTCGGCGGCGACTTCCTCCGAGGTGACGATGGTGTCTTCGACCACGTCGTGCAGCAGGGCCGCGGCGATGGTCTGGCGATCCATTTCGAGCTCGGCCAGCACTTCAGCGACGGCGAGCGGATGCTCGATGTAGTCCTCGCCCGAGGCGCGGTGCTGCCCGGTGTGCGCCTGGTGGGCCACCTCGTAGACGCGCTTAAGCCACGACCCGTCCAGGGACGGGTCGTACGTTTGTACGCGGGTTACGAGATCGGCGATATCCATGGGTTGCATACCATCATGCCACAGCCGGGCATGGAGGGAAACCCTTAACTCTGCGGAGGGAGCTTATCCTGGAAGAGCATGCCGGCGACTTTGCCCTCGGGCGTGAGGGCGAACTGCATGTAGACGCTGCCGTTGGCGCAGTTCACCTTGTACATATAGCTCTGGCTATTGGGCGGGGCGTCGTCGACGTCGACCGGTCCCAGAAACTGCATCGATTGCAGGGCACCCAGCGTTCCGAGGGCGCGCGCCGTCTGACCGATCAAATCGTCGGTGAGTTTGAGCTGCATCGCCGGGGTGTACGAGGTGCGCTTGACCACGCCGGCCTGCCAGGCGACGAACTCCCGCTTTGCGACTGCAGTGACCGCCGGATCCTCGACCGGCGTCGCGGTCGGAAACGGCGAGGGTGAGGACGTTGGCGACGGGCGCGCCATGGCCGGGGCTGCGACAAGCAACGCCAATGCGATCGCGACCGCTGCCAAGAACGTGACGAGCATCGCCATTGCGACCGCGACCGATGCCAAAAACGTTGAACGAACCATGCTTTTCACCGCCGAAGTGTAGCCTGGGAAACCTAATACTTAATGAACGTTTCCACATCGACGCCGGTTAAAGCATCGCGGCCACGCAGGCCCTCCAGCTCGATCAGGAAGGCGTAGGCTACGACGTTCGCCCCCAGGCGTTCTAGAAGGCGCCTGGTCGCTGCCGCGGTTCCGCCGGTCGCCAGCAGGTCGTCGACGACCACGACGCGGTCGCCGTTGCCCAGCGCATCGGCATGAATTTCCAGCGAATTGGTCCCGTACTCCAGCGCATACGATTCCGACAGTTTGCTGTACGGCAGTTTGCCGGGCTTGCGAATCGGTACGAAACCCGCTCCGATCGCGTACGCCAGCGGCGCCCCGAGCATGTAGCCGCGCGCTTCGATCCCGACCACATACGCGATGTCCCGGTCCTTGAAACGGTCCACAAAGAGATCGATTGCGGCATGAAACCCTTGCGCATCTTTGAGTAACGGGGTAATGTCACGGAAAAGGATCCCGGGGATTGGAAAATCCGGGATCGCACGTATGAGATCTTCGATCTTCACGGGGTGCGGATTCCGTGGAACCGGTCGGCGAGCCTCTTCCGCTTGCCGTTTAGGAGTCAGGATCTCTTGGGGAAAGGACTGACATGAAGCAACGAATGTTGGCGGCCGTGCTGACGGTTGCAATGACGTGTGGAGCGGTCGCACCCGCTCTCGCGGACGGCGCAGCCAGCACCCGCAACATCATTATTCTCGGCACGGCGGCCGGCATCGTCATCTACAACTACAGCAAGAAAACTCGGAAGAAGCACGAGGAGCAAGAGGAAGTTGCCCGCCGGCAGACTGCCTATCGTCAATGGTTCTATCAAAAGAACGGTTACTATCCAACCTACGACCAATTCAAATCATGGTATTTCCAAACGTACGGCGTGAACCCGGACTAGAATCATCCTGAAACGTACCCCGGCCGAGTCGCCCAACGCGGGATGGCTCGGCCTCCTTTTCGGTACGACCGATCGCGCGCGAATGCTGTCGTCGGCCGCGCTCGCCCTGCTCATCATCACCATCGTTTGCGCCCTGCTGCCGCCATTCGGCATCGATCAGCGCGCGCAGGCGATCGTCCGCGTCATCGTCTTGCGCGTTGCCAAGCGGCTTGCTACGCCGATCCCGCAGCCGCGCGCCACACCGGTACCGGCGCACGTTACCACGCATCGCATTGCAGTACAGCAGCCCCGCCCACGGATCGTCGATCCCGGTGCCTCGCGTCCGCAGCGCGTAGCCCGCGTTAGCCACGTGCGCGCAACGCAGCACGCCGCTAGCGGAAAACCGATTTGGGATATCGGCTACGGTGGACACGCCGCCGCCGGCTCCGGAACCGCCACGAGTGGGTCGGGCAGCGGCGGCGCGCCCGCCGGCGAGCAGCCGTGCGGAGCCGTCGACTTCGTCAGCACCCGCGCTGCCGTTCGCGATCCGGCAAGCGGACTGTACGTCCGAAACGGCATCGTCGTCGTCGTGCATTTCCCGGACGGTCACACCGAGGACGCCAAGCTCGACTGGCCGTGGCACTACCGCGATCCCAACTTCGATCCGTTCCATCAGGCGCCGGGAGCGGTGCCGATGCTTTTCCAGTTCCCGCCGCCCGAGATGCGCGCGAGCGAACCGCCGCTG
>JBPYDW010000174.1:0-3148 GCA_051986335.1 Vulcanimicrobiaceae bacterium
CGAAGCGTTGGCTGAAACGGTCGCCGCGATCATCGAGGCGGTCAAGGCGGTGTTGGAGCGCACGCCGCCCGAGCTCGCCGCCGACATCATCGATCGCGGTATCATCATGACCGGCGGCGGCGCGTTATTGCGCGGTCTCGACCACTTGCTTTCGGAGGTAACCGGCGTCCCGGCCATCGTTGCCGACGATCCACTCTCGTGCGTGGCGCTCGGCACGGGGCAACGCGTCCGCGTGTGAACGTCGGCCGAGTTCTGGATGCGCGCAAAGTTGCGCGCGAGCAGATCCTCGACGAGGCCGCTCGCGTGATCTTTGCCGGCGGCCTGGTCATCTTTCCTACCGACACGGTGTATGGCATCGGCTGCGATCCATACGACCTCGCCGCAGTCGACCGCATCTACGGTTCCAAGCGCCGTCCCGACAACAAGCCGCTGACGTTTCACTTGGGCAGCGTGGCGGAGTTCTTAGAGTATGCGCGCGGCAATCCGCTGGCCACGCTGGCGGCGCGGCGCCTGCTCCCGGGTGCGGTGACGCTGGTCGTGCGACGGCCGGCGTTCGTCAGTGCCGACGTTACCGCCGGGCTTCCGTCGCTGGGAATGCGAGTTCCGGCCGACGACCTCGCCTGCGCGATTCTGGACCGCTGCGGGCCGCTGGCCGCGACCTCGGCGAACGCCAGCGGCCGGAGCGCCTATCGTGGAGGTGGCAATTGGGAACAACTGCCGCCCGCCGATCTGTTGATTGAAAACGGGCCGACGCGAGAGCAACTCGAATCCAGCGTCCTCGACGTCACCGGTCCGCGGCCGGTCATTTTGCGCGAGGGCGCGGTAACGCTCGGCGCGCTGAACGAGGCAATCGGTCCCATCATCCGCCAAGCCGTAAAGGAACGAAGTTAGCCCGCCCAATGCGCATCCTCATCACATTGCTCGCAATCCTAACGTTAGCGGCTTCGCCCGCGCCGCGAAAACCGGCCTCGGCCGCGTCCCCGGCGCCGCCGCGTCCAACCTCCGGCATCCCATCGCTCGCGCCGCCGGGAGCCGCGACCGCCGCCTTCGGCGTTTGGACCGTGCACACCACCAACGTCGACGCCAAGGGCAACGGTGATTTCAGCGTGCCGAATAGACTCACGATCTTGCGTCCCGGCGGCGATGCCAGCGCCGATCGTGCGACCGGAAATTATAAGACGAAAAGGATGACGCTGTATGGCAACGTGGTCGTGCACGACACCCAAGGCGCATTCGACGTGGCCAGTGGTGCGAATCGAAATCACGCGCCGTCGACGTTGACAACCGACCGGCTGGAGATCGACGACATCGCCAAAGTCTACGTCGCGACCGGCAACGTGCGCTATTCACAAGCAGACTCGAACGGCGTTGCTGACAAAGCAACCATGAACGACTTGGGGCACACGCTGCTGCTGGAAGGCAACGTGCGCGTATCGCAGACCGATCGCCAGATGTCGGCCGACCGTATCCTCTACAACACGGCGACCGGCGACGCGCACGCGACCGGCAAGGACGTGATCATGACCTTTCCCGCCGGCCAGGGCCCGCACTTGGCGACCCCGCGACCGATACACCTCCCGTTCACGCATCACAACACCACGGCGCCAACGAGTTCGCCGTCGGCCGCACCATCTGCGGTGCCCCGATAAGAGGTAGTGCGGTGGATCCAACGCTGTTCCCGCCGCTCGACGCAACCGCGAACGTGCGCCCGCCGCTGGCCGCGCGCATGCGACCGGCAACGCTCGCCGAGTTTGTCGGCCAGCAGCACATCGTCGGAGAAGGCCGCGCGCTGCGCGCAGCGATAGAGCGGGACGACGTTCCATCGCTCATCCTATGGGGGCCGCCCGGAACCGGTAAGACCACGCTCGCGCAGATTGTGGCCGCCACCACCGGCGCCTACTTCGCGCAGATGTCCGCCGTCAGTGCGGGCGTTGCCGATCTGCGCAAGGTCGTAGCCGCGGCGCAGACGCGGCGGCGGATGGGTCAGCGCACCGTGCTTTTCATCGACGAGATCCATCGTTTCAACAAGGCGCAGCAGGATGCGGTGCTCCCCTACGTCGAGAACGGCACCGTGACGCTCATCGGGGCGACCACCGAGAACCCTTCGTTCGAAGTGATCTCGGCACTGCTCTCGCGTTCGCGGGTGTTCGTGCTGCAGCCCCTCACCGACGAAGAGGTTGGCGGGATCGTGGACCGCGCGCTATCCGACGCGACGCGCGGATTGGGGGATCGTAGGCTCATGCTCGAGCCCGACGCGCGCGAGACGCTG
Source organism: Vulcanimicrobiaceae bacterium (assembly GCA_051986335.1). Classification (GTDB taxonomy): domain Bacteria; phylum Vulcanimicrobiota; class Vulcanimicrobiia; order Vulcanimicrobiales; family Vulcanimicrobiaceae; genus JBPYDW01. The sequence goes on from JBPYDW010000174.1 coordinate 2,270, forward strand.
GTCTCGCTGGCAAACGGTGATGCGCGTACCGCGCTGAACACGCTGGAGTTCGCCGCCAACGCCGCGCCGCTCGACGGAAGCGGAGGGCGCATCTCCCGCGAGCTGATCCTCGACGCGATGCAGCGCCGCGCAGCCACCTACGACAAGGGCGGCGACGCACATTACGATACGATCAGCGCGTTCATCAAGTCCGTGCGCGCTAGCGATGCCGACGCGTCGATCTACTGGCTGGCGCGGATGCTCGATGCGGGCGAAGACCCGCTCTTCGTTGCCCGCCGGCTCGTGATCTTAGCGTCCGAGGACGTTGGGTTGGCCGATTCGCGCGGACTGCAGGTCGCTATGGCCGCTCAGCAGGCGGTGCATTTTGTCGGTATGCCGGAGGGATTTTTTCCGCTCGCGCACGCCACGCTCTATCTGGCGCGCGCTCCGAAATCGAATAGCGTCGGCCGTGCGTACGGCGCGGCACTTGCCGACGTGCAGGAGACGCGGAACGATCCCGTCCCCCTGCACTTGCGTAACGCGCCGACCGGTCTGATGCGTCATCTCGGCTACGGTAAAGACTACCACTACGCGCACGACGACTACTCGATCAAACAGCAGAATCTGCCGGACAATTTGAAGGACCGGCGTTATTACGAGCCCGGCGAATGGGATGCACCGCCGTGAGCCGCCGCATCTACCTTGACTATGCGGCGACGACACCCGCCCGCCCGGAGGTCGTCACCGCGATGCTGCCGTTCTTCAGCGAGACTGGGGGCAACGCGTCCTCGGTGCACAGCGAAGGACGAGCGGCGCACGCCGCACTCGACAACGCCCGGGATCGCATCGCCCGCATCTTAGGATGCCGGCGCAAGGAGATCGTTTTCACCTCGAGCGGCT
>JBPYDW010000175.1:0-9455 GCA_051986335.1 Vulcanimicrobiaceae bacterium
AGTTGATCACGATGATCGAGAGCGTGACGATTGGAAAGTGCGTCGGGCGACGCGATACGTCGGTCAGCGGAATCATCTGCACCACCTTCGATGACGTAACGGATAGGCGATGATGGCCGGTAGGATAACGGCTATGCGCTACGCCGCCGCCGCGGTCCTCGCGCCATAGCGAGATTCTAGTTCTCGACCGGTCGTGCGGTGGTCAGACCCGATGCTCGATGAGGAGCGCGACTCGTCCGGCGATATAGAACAGCGCAGCCAAAGCGAACTGCACGCGTCCGGAAAGGGGAATGCAGGCGAGCTACATCAGGAAGACCTCAATTCGGCGACCATCCAAACGGCTCCGGCGATGAGGTAATTCAGCGCGAATTCAGACCAGTTCCCGTGCGCCTCCGGGTGAGCGACGAGCATGGGAACCCAAACGAGCAGGCCAAACAACGCCAGCATCAGGGTCAGCAATCGTAACGCAAGCTGAGCTTGGCGATTGATTAGGGCGGCGATCGCCGCGAGCGCAAACGCGAGCGTCGTCAGTCCGGCCCAAAACGTTTGATTCGGTGGAATCCACGCCGGAACTAAGCTCGCGGTGAACTTGAAATAGAATATCTGGCTTAGCGTAAATGAAACCGCGCAAAGCCCGATCCCCAGGCGCGCGAGCTGGCCGAAGGCCGCCGCCTGTGCCGCGCTCGACTCCGTTGCCGAATAGACGGCGAACGCACCGCACAGCAACGAAAACTGTTCGAAGAAGCTGCCATAATGTACGTAGACTTTGGGAGCGGCAACGATGTCCGGAATGCATGCCAGCGAGAAGAGCAAAAAGACGACGACGAGCACGATCGACGCCGGGCGCACGGTTCGCTGGAACGGCAAGCCGATACCGCCGGCAATTTGCGCGACCATAAGGCAGTTGCCGACGAACGTGCCAAACGGCAGACTCCAGATCCGAACGAGGGTCTGCCACGTGTCGGCATCGTGCCACATCAATGCGATGACGCCGAAGAGCACCGCCGAGGCGCCGAAGACGATCCGCCCGTACGGCAGTGTTTTCACGCCAACCGCAACGCCCAGCCGGCGGCGGCTGTGACCGCGGTGGTGCGCGACGCCAACTAATACACCGGTGAGCCGGGTGCGCCCGGTGCGACGCTGCCGTCGTCCGGCGCAAAGACCAGCTTGAGCGGATAACTCGAGCCGCCCTCGGCCATGGTCACGATCGTAACGCGCACGAAGCCTTTCGCCGGAACGACGTACTGGCGAATCTTATAGCGCGAGAAGGCCGGGACTTGATGCGATTGAACCAGCACGCCATCGATGAGATAGGTTCCGGTGGAGCTGCCTCCACGCGGATTTTCGTAGATGGCAATCGCCTGCGGCGTCGGCAACGGATTCTGGACGTCGACCACAAAGGAGTCGAGCACGGCGTAGTCGCCGGCCAGCGTCTCGCCGTGGAGCGTATTCGGTAAGGGAATTTGTCCCACCGATAGCTCGAGATAGTCGGCGTTCACGCTCCATTCGCGGAATTGGTGAAACTCGGGAACCGTATAAATGCCGCGCGCGTGACGAACCGTACTCTCCAGCAGCTCGGTATTCTGCAGCGACTCGTTGGGATCGGAATCGGCGTTTTGCGCAAAGAGCGTCAGTTGCACGTTCGGACCGTTGAGCACCCGCAACTGCAGGACGTTGCTGGAGATGTCGCCGGCGGGAAGCGACTGTTGGAACACGTTGAGCGACGCGTTCGGCGGGACTTCCAGCAGGCGCCCCTCGTTCTGCACCAGATGCACGAGAAAGTTCGCCGACGCATCGTGGCCGGCGCGCTTTTCGTTCGGATTGGGACCGCCCGTGCCGCTTATGAACTGGATCGTCGAGGGCTCGCTGCCACGGTTTTCGGCGCGCAGTACGACCCGGCGATCGGGCTGCCCGGTCGGATTATAGTGAAAATACAGAAAGCGCGAGGGCGTATCGCTGCGCAGCTCCGCGGTAAAGAGCGTACCGTTTTCGGTCAGGCGCTCCGGGAAGTCGCTTACCAGCAGCGAGACCGGAGCGATGCGCGGAGCCGCTACATTCTCGATGCGCAGCTGCGTCTTCCCATCGACCTCGATGTAGTTCTCGCCTTGGATCAGCACGGGGACGTTAACCGTCACGATGTCGTCTTGATCCAGCGGCGCCCTCACGTCGACGTCGTCGGAGCCGACGACGATCTGGGCGCCATCGCGCGCGATTGCCAGGCTGCGAACCAAGTCCGCCGCCTCCCTCCTGATGTACTCCGCCGAGGCCGGATCGCCGGTGAGCCGCAACGTCGCATAGGTTGCAATCGAGCCCGCAAAATACGCAACGCGAACCGGGACGGTACGGGTCAGACCGCGCGAGTCGGTAATGGTGAGCGTCGTCGTGCCCGGGGCCTTACCTTGTAAGGTAACGATCCGCGAATCTTGATTCACCGAAACGTCGACCAGGCTCGGATTCGCGACGGTGACGTTGATCGTGCCCATTACGCTTTGAACCGCCAGCGCCTGCGACCCGGACACCGGCACCAGCCCTTCCGCGGGTTGGATCTCGATCGGCGGTGGCGTCGGCGTTGGTCCGACGGGCGATGGTGATGTGGACGGCGTCGGCGATGGTGCGGGCGATGCGCCGGGTTGGGGCATCGGCGTTTGGGCACGCGCGCTTGCAGCAAGTGCAAACATCATGCATAGCAGTACGAGCATGGCGCCAAGGCGGCGCGCCTTGGCTAGGGCACCGTCAGGCGACGACGGATTCGTTGTCACGAGTTACCGCCGAAGCGAGCAGCGTTTTATAGCCGACGCTTGGGAACAACACGGTAACTAGATCCTTCTCAGTTCTCTCGACAGTGCCGTGGCCGAATTTCTTATGTACGACGACATCTGCAATGCGAAACTCTCCGGTGGAATTGCTGAAATCGGTGCCGCGCACCGCGGCGACCAAGCAATTGTCGCACGCCCCGCAGTTTTCCTCGTCGAAGTCTTCGCCGAAATAATTCAGTATAAAGCGGCGGCGGCAGGATGCCGTCTCCGCATACTGCAGCATCATGGCTAGTTTGCTTTGGTCGTACGACTTCTTGGTCTCGTAGGAAGTAAGGTTCAGAGCGAGGTCGCGGTTATTCCGTACCGCCTCGGTCAGCGCGTAGGTCGACCGCGAGACGGGCTGGATATGTCCGGACTTCTTGAGTAACGCCAGGATGACTTTGAGTTTGGTCAAGGGCAGCTGCAGAATTTTCCGCAGGTCGGTCAGCGAAACGCCGCCGCTCTGATCGCCGAACACCTCGATCGTGCCGAAGACCCGCTGCACCTCCTCCACACCGGGGTACTTGCCGGTGAGGAAGTAGTTTTGCACGCGGGTGTCGCTCATGCGGTAGATGAGCACGCAGTGCGAGGGGTCGCCGTCGCGCCCGGCCCGCCCGGCCTCCTGCGTATACGCTTCGAGCGAGCCCGGCAGATCGTAGTGGACGACGAAGCGGATGTTCGCCTTATCGATTCCTAGGCCGAAAGCGTTGGTGGCGACGACCGCGCGAATGTGCTCGGCCATGAACAGCTCGTGCACGGTCGTGCGATCCTGCTTCTGCAACTTCGAGTGATAGACGGCCGCCGGAATGCCCAGCTGTTCGCCGAGGTAGTGCTTCACCTCCAACGCGTTTTTGATCGTCGCCGTATAGATGATCCCGGTCCCTTCGAGCGCGTTGGGTCCGGTGAACATTGCCGAAAGCTGTTTGAGCTTGTCGACCTCTTTGTCGGCGCGCCGCGCTTCGTAGATCAGATTCGGGCGGTCGAACCCACGAACGATCGGCTTGACGTGCTCGATGCCCAGCTGGTGCAAGATGTCCTCGCGCACGGCCGGCGTCGCCGTTGCGGTGAGCGCCAGCACGGTTGGATGCCCCAACTTCGCAATGACGTGGCCCAGCGCCAGGTAGGCCGGCCGGAAATCGTGACCCCACTGGCTGATGCAATGGGCCTCGTCGACCACGAACAACGGTACGCGCAACCCGCGCAAGAGGCTAACGAAAGCCTCGTCTTCCAGCTTCTCCGGCGTCGTATAAACCAGCTTTACGCCGCCCTTACGAATGCGCTCGCGCGCCGCAGCCTCTTGATCCTCGGACAAGGTCGAGTTCAAGGCGACGGCATCGTTAATGCCCAGCCCCCGCAACATGTGGAGCTGGTCCTTCATCAGGGCAATAAGGGGGCTCACCACGACGGTTGTGCCGTCGAGCAAGAGAGCCGAGAGCTGGTACGTCAGCGATTTGCCGGCACCGGTCGCGAGAATTGCCAGGGTGTCATGGCCAGAAAGAATGCGGGAAACGACTTCCTCTTGGCCCGGCTGGAACGACTCGAAACCGAACTTCTCACGAAGGGCGGCGCGTAGATCGACCACGGTTGATATTGTGCCTAAGATTTTACTGCGGAAACAGTGACTAAGGTCCCTTGTATCATAACAGTGCCCAAGGCGGAACGGATGCATCGTACCCGGTGGCAGGCACGGCCAAACTCCGTTCCGTAGTCCCCCGGGTGTCCCTCTACCGAACCTGGCGGCCCAAGTCGTTCAGCGATCTTGTAGGCCAAGATTCTGTCGTGCGCACGCTTGCAAGTGCTCTCGATTCGGGAAAAATTGCGCACGCCTACCTCTTCTCCGGTCCGCGCGGATCGGGAAAGACCTCGGCCGCCAAGATCATGGCGCGCTGTTTGAACTGCGTGCACGGCCCGAACTCTCATCCCGATAATACCTGCGAAAATTGCCGCGCGATTCTCGCCGGCACTGCACTCGACGTGCTCGAGATCGACGCTGCCAGCAATCGCGGTATCGACGAGATTCGCGCGCTGCGCGATGCGGTGAAGTTTGCGCCGTCATCCATGCGCTACAAAGTGTACATTATCGACGAAGCGCATATGCTCACCAAGGAGGGAGCTAACGCGTTCCTCAAGACGCTCGAAGAACCGCCGCCGCACGTCGTTTTCATTTTGGCAACCACCGAGCCGGAGAAGCTTCCGGTGACGATTCTTTCGCGCTGCCAGCGCTATGCGTTCCGCCGCATTGCGATTCCGGTGATGATCGAGCGCATGCGTACCATCGCACGCGATGAAAAGATCTCCATCGACGATGCAGCTTTGGCGGCGATTGCCTACCGGGCGGACGGCGGGCTTCGCGACGCGCTGACCATGCTCGAGCAAGCCGCCGCTTTCTCGGGCGGAAAGGTCGACGTTGCGACCTTGGACGCTGCCTTCGGAGCTACCGGGCGCAACTACGCCCACGGCGTCATCGACGCCGTGTTGGCGCGCGACGCTTCCAGCATGCTGCGCGCCATCGAGGAGGCGAGCGACGCAGGTGCCGACATGCTGGTACTGCTGCGCGCGCTCATTGCAGAGTTTCGCAATCTGCTGGTAGCGCGCGTCGATCCCCAGCTGCTGGCTCGCGACCTCGCGCCGGAGGACGCGGCGGCCGTTGCCGAGCGAGCAAAAAACGTCTCGCAAGTAACGATCGTGCGCGCGCTGCGGCTCCTGGCCGACGCCGGATCGCTGGCGCGAACCTCGGGCAACGCGCGGTTAGAGTTGGAATCGGCCCTCTTGCGCTTCGTGCTTGCCGGCGAGGACCCGACCCTCGATGCAATTTCGGCGCGAGTCGCCGCGCTCGAAAGCGGAAACGCATTACGGCCGGCAGCGCCGGCGGCTCCGGCCACGCGCGAAGCGCCCTCGCCCGCACCCCCCGCCGCCGCGCCGTCCGAACCGCTGCCGTCGCTACAGAAAGTCCGAGCTGCTTGGCAGAAGGTGCGCACGCACGTCGAGAGCGAGCGGCCGTCACTGCGGGCACCATTGTCGAACGCGATGGTCGAAGCGGTCGAAGGAAACGCCATCGTCTTGCGGCTGCACAACAAGGTCAGCGCCGATATCTTGCGCGAGCACCTCAAGCTGCTTGCGGCCGCGGTGGCCGACGTGCTCGGCACTCCGCTGCAGATCGTCTGCAAAGTGGACGCGACGAAGGCGACGGCCGGAAAGAACGCCGCGCCGGCCGGTGAAGACCCCGACGAACTCTTTCAATACGCAAACGAACGGATACGCCAAAGATGAATCAAGCCCACTTGCTGGCGCAGGTCAAGCGCATGCAGACCGAGATGGCGAAAGCTCAGGAAGAGTTGGCCAACACGGTCGTGACCGGCAGCGCAGCCGGCGGCAGCGTCACCGTCGAGATGACCTGCGATCAACGCGTGAAAAGCGTGAAGATCGCCAAGGAAGCCGTCGATCCCGACGACGTCGAGACGCTCGAAGACTTGATAACCGTAGCCGTGAACGATGCGGTCGCAAAAGCCACCGAGACCCAGCAAAAGCGCATGGCTTCGGTGACCGGCGGCATGAAGATTCCGGGTCTGATGTAGCCACCGCGTGGCCACGTCCGGATCGATCGCAGGGCCGGTTCAGGCCCTCATCAACGAGTTCAGCAAGCTTCCCACCATCGGCCCAAAAACCGCCGCGCGCCTGGTCTTTCATCTATTGAACCGGCCACGCAACGAAGCGCACGCGCTGGCCGATGCAATTCTTGCGGTCAAGGACAAGGTGCGCTTCTGCTCGATCTGCGGTTCGCTCACCGAAAACGACCCGTGCGAGATCTGCTCCGACGAGCAACGCGACGCAGCGGTGCTCTGCGTCGTCGCCGAAGCGAAGGACATCTACGCGATCGAACGCACCGGCGCGTATAAGGGTCGCTATCACGTGTTGGGCGGCTTAATCTCGCCGATGGACGGAATTGGTCCAGCCCAACTGCGCGTGAAGCAACTGATCGAGCGCATCGGCGGCGAGTCGCCGAAGGAAATTATTCTCGCCACCAATCCCAACGCCGAAGGCGAGGCAACGGCGCTGTACCTTTCGCGTTTGATCGCACCGCTCGGCGTAAGCGTGACCCGCTTGGCGTACGGGCTGCCGATCGGCGGCGATCTCGACTACGCCGATGAGGTGACGCTGGCGAAAGCGCTCGAGGGGCGGCGCGCGCTGTAGATCGCGGGCTTAGATCGCGAAGAGCGTGTCGCCCAGCCTGACCGCTCCCGGCATCGCCACTTCGCAGTAGATACCCATCACGTTGTCGCGCTCGCGCGCGACGTAGCTCAGCACGCGCGGGTCGGCCGCACCGCCCTTGGGATCGTACGTCGGCACGACGCAGCGTCTATCGCCGTAGCGCACGCGTAATCGCGCCTCGCCCAACTGCAGCTCGCGACCGACGAGCTCCGTTTCGGGCGAGCGAAAATTCGACGCGGCGCGCACGAAGAAGTTCGGACGAAAACGCGTGTGCTCCACGCCGTAACCGACCTCCGCGCTCAACCCTTCCAGCCAGCGGTCGACGATGAGCGAGATCGGAGAATCGTCGTAGTAGTGCGATTCGTCGGCCCGCGCTTCGACCGTGATGCCGCGTGCGGCTGCGGCGGCGACCGCATCGGCGGCCTCGCCGATCAGATGCAGGCCCTCGTGCTCCTTGCCCCGCAGCGTTTTGCCGGCACGGGCGTGGCCGTCGGTGATGAAGAGAGCGCTCGCGCGATCGCCGGGGATACCCTCGTGCTCCACCCGAACGCGCTCGAGAGACTCGCCTCGCAGCGACTTCACCGGGTAGCGCCAAATGGCTGCGAGCTCGCCGATCGTTTCCATTGTGGAAGCATTGCATAGGAGGGACGGGAAATCCTCAAGAAGCGCGGGCCGGGATGAACGGTAACGCAATTCAGTCTGCGGCAACGCCGCTTTTGCGCCCGCTCGGATTCGGCGAACTTTTCGACCGCGCGATCACCCTGTATCTGCGCAACTTTTTGCCGTTTATCGGCATCGTTGCCGCGTTGGTGGTTCCCCTGGCCGTGGTTCAGTTCGCCGCCGACACTTCTCAAAGCGGGCAGATAGCGGCGGTACTTTCGCAGATACAACATCCGGGCAAGACCGTGCCGATGCCGCTGCCCAACTTCTCGACGTCGATCATCCTGCTGTTCGTGCTCTCCATCCTTGCGTTCTTGCTCGTCTATCCGCTGACGTTCGGTGCCGTGGCGTTCGGCGTCGGCCGGCTCTACGTCGGCAAATCGGTGAGCTTTCGCGAGAGCTACGCCGGCGCGTTGGCGCACTGGCCGCGAATTTACGGCGTGATCGCTTTAGTGATTGCAATGGCCATCGGTGGTTACATCGCTTTGGTTCTGGCACTGGTCGCGCTCTTTTCGGTGATCGCGATACTTGGGGCCGCAGGCAGGTCCGCGACCGGCGTATTGATCGTCATCGGCATCCTCGGCACTCTCGTGCTTCTGGCGATAGCCGGCATCGCGATGATGTTCATCACCGCGTCGTACTTTGCAATCTACGCAGTTGTCATCGAGGGCGCGGGCGTGGGCGAGGCAATTGCCGGCGGTTTCTCCCGCGTCTTCAACCGGCAGGAATGGTGGCGGGCAATTCTGCTGACGATCTGCGCGGGGCTGATCGCGCTGGCTGGGCAGTTCATCATTCTCATCGTGGCCATGATCGCCCAGGTCTTGGGGCAGATCTGGCTCGACGTGGCACTCAAGACGCTGTCGAGCCTACTCGTGTATCCGTTCAGCATCATCATCGTCGTCGTCTATTATTTCGACGTCCGCATACGACGCGAAGGCTACGATCTGGAAGCGAAGCTGCTGCAGCTGCGCGCCGACCAACCGGCATGAGCCTCGGATCTCGCGTGCTCGCATGCGGTTCGATCCGAAACATCCTCCTGATAACGGTCGCGGTAGCGGCGTTGCGCGCTCCTGCCTCCGCTTCTGGGCCCGATGCAAGTGCGCTGCGCCGGCACTGGGAAGCGGCCAATCGAACGGCGATTGCCAAGCTGCAAACGGCGAAGGAACGCGATGCTGCGCGCAAAGAGTTCGACGCGACGCTGCAGCGCAACGATCGCGCCGCGCCGATTACAAACGCCGGCGATCTTCGGGCGGCGGCGGCGGCCGAGCTTGCCGTGCCGGGCCGCTATCAACTTCACGATCAGCCGTTGCGGCCGCGCCCCAAGACGCTGTGGCAACGTATTTGGGAATGGCTTAGCGACCAATGGGACCGGTTGTGGAACGCGCTCTTTGGCCACATCCACCTCGGCGCAAACGGCTCGATTGCCTTCGGCGATATCTTGATCGTGCTTGCCGGCGGCATCGTGCTCTTCGCGATCTTCCGCCTCCTGGTCAACATGCAGCTCGAGCGCGATGCGCGGCGGCAAAGCGACTATCAGCTGCTCGATCGGCGCCGCAGCGCGCACGCGCTGTACTTGGAAGCGAGCGCAATGGCGGCGCGCGGCGCCTTTGCCGATGCGGTTCGCACCCTGTTCGTGGCGGCGGTGGTGGCACTGGATTTGCGCGGCACGATCCACGACGATGCCAGCGCTACGGTCGGTGAAATGCGCCGGCAGCTGCGGGCGCGCGACGCCCTCTTGGCCGAGCCGTTCGACGCGGTGGCGGGCGAGTTTGTGGGGGCGGCCTACGCCGA